>NZ_JABMCA010000040.1:0-88527 GCF_014706005.1 Actinomadura sp. RB99
CCCGAGGCCGAGCGCTCCCCGGGACCGGCCGGCGACGACCGGGCCGGCGGCCGCGGCGGGTCGCCTCCCGGCGACCCGTCCCGCTCCGAGCCCGCCCGCGGCGAGTCGCAGCCGTCCTCCCCGCCGGCGCAGCACGCCGACCGCGACCAGGGCTCCGCCGAGTCCGGCTCGCGCGCCCCCGCGCCGCGCCCGTCCGCCGAGTCGTCCCCCTCCCGGGTGCACGCCGGCGAGAACGACGGCGGCCCCGCCCCCGCCGGAGGACGCCGCCGTCCGGTCGTGTTCGACGAGGACGACGACCTCGACGTGCCCGACTTCCTGAAGTGATCACCACCGTCGCCCTGGGCGACGGCGTCGGCGCCGCCTTCACCGGGCGGTCCGGCGGCGTGAGCACGGCCCCCTACGACTCCCTCAACCTCGGCGGAGCGGTCGGCGACGACCCGGCCGCCGTCACCGCCAACCGGCGGCGCGCCGCCGCCGCGCTCGGCGTCGACCCCGCGCGCACCGTCTGGATGCGGCAGGTGCACGGCGCCGACGTCGCGTTCGTCACCGCCCCCGCCGACGCCGGCGACCACGGCCCGGTCGACGCGATCGTCACCACCGTCCCCGGCCTGGTCCTCGCGGTGCTCGTCGCCGACTGCGCCCCTGTCCTGCTGGCCGACCCCGCCGCCGGGGTGGCCGGCGCGGCCCACTCCGGTCGGCCCGGCACCGCCGCCGGCGTCGTCCCCGCGCTGGTCAAGGCGATGTGCGAGCGCGGCGCCGACCCCGCGCGCATCCGCGCCGCGATCGGCCCCGCCGCGTGCGGCGGCTGCTACGAGGTGCCCGCCGAGATGCGCGACGAGGTCGCCGCCGTGGTGCCCGCCGCGCACGCGACGACCGCGAAGGGCACCCCGGGCCTCGACATCCGCGCCGGGATCGCCGCGCAGCTCGCGGCGAGCGGGGTGGACGACGTCCGCGTCGACCCGCGCTGCACCATCGAGACGCCCGGCCTCTTCTCCTACCGCCGCGACGGCCGCACCGGCCGGTTCGCCGGATTCGTCTGGCTCGAGGACGAGGGCCGCTCCTCCACGCGAGGTGGCGCGTGACCTCCGGCGCGCCGAGCGGCGCTCCGGCCCCGGACGAGCGGCGCGCGGAGCTCGCCGAGAGCCTCGCGGAGGTCCGCGACCGGATCGCCGCCGCCTGCGCCGCCGCCGGGCGCGACCCCGCCGAGCTCACCCTGATCGCGGTGACCAAGACCTTCCCCGCCTCCGACGTGCGGCTGCTGGCCGGACTCGGCCTCACCGAGGTCGGCGAGAACCGCGACCAGGAGGCGCGGCCCAAGGCGGCCGAATGCGCCGACCTGCCGCTCACCTGGCACTTCGTCGGCCGGCTCCAGACCAACAAGGCCCGCGCGGTCGCCTCCTACGCCGACGTCGTGCACTCGGTCGACCGGTCCCGGCTGGTCACCGCGCTGTCGGACGCCGCCGTCCGGTCCGGCCGCACGCTGCGCTGCCTCGTCCAGGTCTCGCTGGACGAGGCCGAGCACCGCGGCGGCGCCGCCCCCGCCGACGTCCCGGCGCTCGCCGACGCGATCGCCGAGGCCGGCGGCCTGGAGCTCGGCGGGCTGATGGCCGTCGCGCCGCTCGGCGCCGACCCGCTGCCCGCCTTCGAGCGGCTCGCCGCCGTCGCGGCGCGATTGCGGCGGAACCATCCGGACGCCCGGATCGTCTCTGCGGGCATGAGCGGTGATCTGGAGCAGGCGATCGCGTGCGGCGCGACACACCTGCGCATCGGTACGGCGTTGCTCGGCGGCCGACGGGCAATCGTCAGGTAATGTCCCGGGAGTGGTACCTGCCGGAACGCGGGCCCACGTAGACGGATCGGTCCAGCGGTGCCGGAGGCGCCGGGGTGCCGCGGCCACAGGACACGGAGGGGCGTATGGCCAGCGCGATGCGCAAGATGGCGGTCTACCTCGGCCTGGTGGAGGACGACCGCTACGACGACAAGTACGGCGACGAGTACGACTACGAGCCCTACGACGACGAGACCGACCCCGGTCAGGGGCGCCGTCGCGAGGACGAATCCGGCGGTCAGCTTACCCGAGCCGAGGAGACCGCGGACCGGGAACGCGATCATCACGCGGTGTCACCCCCGGAGCGACGCTCCGTGGCGCTCTACGAGTCCGGTACCACCGACCTTGCGCGCATCACTACGCTGCACCCTAGGACCTACAACGAGGCGAGGACCATCGGGGAGCACTTCCGTGAGGGCACACCGGTGATCATGAATCTGACCGAGATGGTCGACAGCGACGCCAAACGGCTCGTCGACTTCGCGGCGGGTCTCGTGTTCGGCCTGCACGGGAGCATCGAGCGTGTTACCAACAAGGTGTTCCTCCTCTCACCCGCCAACGTGGAGGTGACCGCGGAGGACAAGGCCCGGATGGCAGAACGAGGGTTCTTCAACCAAAGCTGACAGCCACATGCGAGAGTGTCCGTGAACATCGTTGGACAGGTGCTGACGTACCTCCTGTACATCTTCCTGCTGTTCCTGATCGGCAGGCTGATCCTGGAGGTGCTGCAGTCGTTCGCCAGGCAGTGGCGTCCCAGAGGGGTGGTGCTCGTGATCGCCGAGGCGACCTACACCATCACCGATCCGCCGCTGAAGCTGCTGAGGCGTTTCATCCCTCCCATACGGCTGGGTAACGTGGCGCTGGACCTCAGTTTCACCTTCCTCATCTTTGTGGTGTGGGTCTTGATCATCTTCGTGCAGAGGCTCTGATCGGATACCGTCCTTTGGGACAGACTCCAAGCGCGCCAAGGAGACGAACATGCCGCTGACACCCGCCGATGTGCGGAACAAGCAGTTCAGTACCACCAGGCTGAGGCCGGGGTACGACGAGGAGGAGGTGGACGCCTTCCTCGACGAGGTCGAGGCCGAGCTCGACCGCCTCATCCAGGAGAACGAGGAGCTGCGGGCCAAGCTCGCCGAGTGCCTCCGTGGCAAGGTCCCCGCCATGGCCGCCCCCATCGTGGAGCCCAAGCCGGACGTTCAGAAGATCCCGGAGCCTCCCCGCCCCGAGCCGCAGCCGCAGCCCGAGCCGGAGCCCGTCCCCCTCGGCCTCGGCATGGCGCCGGCGCCCACGGGCGAGGACAACATGGACACCGCCGCGCGCGTGCTGGCGCTGGCGCAGCAGACCGCCGACCAGGCGATCGCCGACGCCCGCCGCGAGGCCGACGAGACGCTCGGCCGCGCCCGCCGCGAGGCCGAGGAGATCCTCGGCAAGGCCCGCCGGCAGGCCGACCAGATCGTCAGCGAGGCCCGCTCCCGCGCCGAGGCCCTCGACCGCGACGCCCAGGAGCGGCACCGCCAGGTCATGGGCTCGCTCGTGCAGCAGCGCGAGGAGCTCGAGCGCGAGGTCGACAACCTGCGCGCCTTCGAGCGCGAGTACCGCAGCCGCCTGAAGGTGTACCTGGAGGGCCAGCTGCGCGACCTGGAGGCCGGCAGCACCGAGACCGGCGCGTTCGCCGCCGTCCCGGGCGCGGCGCCCTCGATGGCGCAGCCGACCGGGCCGCAGCAGCCGTCCGTCTCGCAGCCCGCGCCGCAGCCGGGCCCGCAGAGCCAGCTGCCGCACAGCGAGAACCGCAACGGCGGAGCCGGCTCCAACCCCGCCGGGCCGACCTTCCCGTCGCCCGCCGAGCACACCCAGCAGGTGCAGCACTCGGCGACCGGCGCGTTCCACTCCGGCGGCGGTGACAACCCGCCGCACGAGAGGCGCTGACGCGGGCACCGCAGGCGATAGTGTCGTTCCGATCGCCGCGCCGAGGATGGCATCGCCGCCGTCCCGGCGGCGTCGGCGTGACACCTGGGCCTGAAGGGCGGCCCGGAGCCGAGCGGTCCGAACGAGGGGGAGAGACCCTGTGATCATCCTGAGTGGCGTTCTCGTGGTGGCGGCGATCGCCCTGCTGGTTGCGGGGATCGTCGCCGGCAACGGAGACAGCGCACAGGTCTTCGGCCTGGACGCGCTGGTGGTGATCTACATTTCGATCGCCGTCAGCATCGTCTCCGCGCTGTGCCTGGCCATCGGGGTGTTCCTGCGCCGCAAGGAGCTCTTCGGCACCGGGGCCCCCGCCGCGCCGGCCAGGAAGGGCGGGAAGGCCAAGCGCCCGCGGCCGGCTCCGCCGGTGCCCGCGGCCAAGAGCGCGTCCGGCGCCCCCGCGGCGACCCGGCCGGCCCTGGACGCCCCGGCCGAGCCCGACGACGAGGTCGAGATCCCCGTCCAGCCCGTCGACGTGCCCGACGACGCCCTGGTGTTCGTCGTGCGCGGACGCAAGCGCTACCACCTCGACACGTGCCGGCAGCTCGCCGGGCGCGACACCGAGGAGCTCACCTACGCCGAGGCCAAGGAGGAGGGGTTCAGCCCCTGCACCGCCTGCATGCCCGACACCGCACTGGCGGCGCGCGCCGCGGCGTCGGAACCCGGGTCACCCGGCCCGGGCAGGACGGTCACGGACGGCCCCGACCTCACCAAGCCCGGCGTGGAGCGCTCCGCGGCCGGTCCGGAGGGCGGCCTGGCCGGGCTGGCGAAGCCCGCGCACGCCGCTCCCTCCGCGCCCCACTCCGCGCCCCACTCCGCGCCCCCGCCCTTCGGCCCGACCACGGAGATCCCCCGCGTCCCGGAGCCGGGCGAGCCGGAGCACGACCGCCCGTCGGCCGGTCGCCACGCGGAGGCGCCGTCCGGCCGTGTGCCGTCCGCCTGGCCGTCCTCGCCCGCCGACCCCGACCCGGAGCCGGAGAGCGCCCCGGCCTCGTTCCGCAGCCCCGTCGGGCCGACGCTGACGGACATCCCCGTCGCCGGTCTGGCGCCGCGGGAGCCCGAGCGGGCCGAGGAGCCCGCCGACGAGCCGCAGGCGTCCGAGACGCCCGAGACGCCCGAGACGTTCGAGGCGCCCGAGCCGCCGGTGCGGGAGCCGGAGCCCGAGCGGGAGGCCCCGCACGCGGAGGAGCGGCCCGCCGGATCCGGGCCGACCGACGTGACCACCGACCTCGGCGCCGATCCGCTGAACCTGGGCGAGGCGGCCGCCCCGCGTCCCCGCGACGCCGACGAGGCGGCCGTGCCCGCGCCCGCCGAGCCCGCCGCGGACGAGCGGCCCGCCGACGACGACCACGACGGCCACGACGAGCCCGCCGAACCCGCCGAGGCGGCGGACGCCGACGACGACGGCCCGCAGGTCCGCATCCTCAGCGGCACGAAGCGCTACCACCGCACCGACTGCGCGCTCATCGAGGACATCGGCGACGAGGCCGACGACCTGGAGGCGCTGTCGCGCGCCGAGGCCAAGGCCCGCGGCTGCACGCCCTGCCTCGTCTGCCAGCCCGACCGGGAGCACGCGCGGGACTGAACGTCCCGGCACCCCTTCCGCACTTGCCGTGAGACGGGCCGCCCGGCGGCGTGACCGCCGTCCGGGGCGGCCCGCTCCCGTCGTCCGGGAGCGGGCGGGTCAGCGGTGGCGGCGGCGTTCGGCGCGGAGCTCGCGGAGGCGCTCGCGGCGTTCGTCGCGGCGCCGGTGCACGTCCGAGTGCCGCTCCAGCATCCGCTCGTGGTGCTCCTCCATCCGCTCCAGGTGCCGCCGGTGGCGCTCCAGGTGCCGGTCGCGCCGGGAGGGCCGCTCGCCGGCCTCGCGGCGGTGCACGTTGATCCCGCCGAAGATCACCATGCCGGTGAGCCGGATCAGCGGCGCGTCCGGGTCGGTGACGTCGTCGGGCAGGTCGGCGCCGCCGAACACCATCGCGGCGGAGTTGGTCACCCGCACGCCGGGCGGCACCGTGATGTCGATGCCGCCGAACAGGCAGCTGACGTTGACGGTGACCTCGCCCTGGCTCAGGACGGCCTGCCGGAAGTCCAGGTCGACGCCGCCGAACACGCACGAGACGTTGGTGGTCGGCTCGACGAGCCAGCGTCCCCGGCGGGTCACCCCGCTGAAGATCGCCACGAGGTTCGGCGACTGCGGGACGGGCGGCGGCAGCGGCGCCTCGTCCTTGTGGAGGCGCACCTTCGGCCGCGGCGCCTGCTCGGACGGCAGGTCGGCGAGGACCGGTTCGAGGTCGGCGTAGGTCTTGGCCCGGTAGACGGCGTCGATGCGCTCGGCGTGCTCCTCCGGCGTGATGCGGCCCTCCGCGAGGGCCTCGCGCAGACGGTCGGCGACCTGGTCGCGGTCGGCGTCCGAGGCGCGCATGCGCGCGGGGGCATCGGGCTCGGAGGGCTGCTCGGGAAGGTTCACGGGACCATCATCGCAAACGCGACAACCCAAACGCGATGTGTCGCGAAAAACCCGACCTTCCGACCCGGTCGAACACGTCGTGGAAGGCCGGACCCAGGCCACCGGCCACGGGCAGGCACGCGGAGCGAGCGCCAGCGAGCGCAGCGGGCCTGCCCGACGACTGACAGGCTGTTTCGCCGCGGAGCGTTGGCGGAGCGGCGAAACAGCCTGTCGGTCGCGACGGGGGTTCCAGGGGGTCGCCCCCCTGGGACGACTAAGACTTGCGGAGCCAGTACGTCAGGCCGAGCTCGTCGTCGCGGCCGGCGGTGAGGCCCTCGGGACGGCCCTCGGTGACGGACGTGGCGAGCACCTCGGCGCCGACCTCCTCGCCGTGGGCGCGCAGCGCCTCGGCGAGGTCGTCGCCGGCGGCCTGCCACCACAGCTCGATCCGGTCGGTGACGTCCAGCCCGGCGGCCTTGCGGGCCTCCTGGACGAGCCGGACGGCCTCCCGGACGAGCCCGGCGCGGCGCAGCTCGGCGGTGACGGTGAGGTCGAGGGCGATGGTCTCGCCCGCGGCGCTCTCCACCGCCCAGCCGCTGCGCGGCCGCTCGGTGACGATCACGTCGCCGGGCGACAGGCTCACCGCGCCGACCCCCTCGGCGTCGACCTCGGCGGCGCCGGTGTCGCGCAGCGCGTGCACGAGCGCGGCGGGGTCGGCGGACGTGACGGCCTTGGCGACCTTCGGGGTGTCCTTGGCGTACCGCTTGCCGAGCTCCCGGAAGTTCGGCTTGACCTCGTACTCGACGAGGTCGACGCCGATGGAGGACAGCTCCTCGAACGCCTGGACGTTCAGCTCCTCGGCGATCTGGGCGCGCAGCTGCTCGGGCAGCGCCGTCCAGCCGGCGGCGCCGACGAGCGCGCGGCCGAGCGGCTGGCGGGTGCGGACGCCGCTGGCGGCGCGCGCGGACCGGCCGAGCTCGACCAGCCGCCGGACGAGGGCCATCTGCGCGGTGAGGTCGGCGTCGAGGAGGTCCTCGTCCACCGCGGGCCAGTCGGCGAGGTGCACCGACTCGGGGCCGCCCTCGGGCCGGATGACGTCCCACACGTGGTCGGTGATGAACGGCACCATCGGCGCCATCAGCCGGGTGAGGGTCTCCAGGCACTCGTAGAGCGTCGCGAACGCCGCGGCGCCCTCGGCCGTCTCGGGGCCCTCCCAGAAGCGGCGGCGGGACCGCCGGACGTACCAGTTGGACAGGTCGTCGACGAACTCGGCGAGGCGGCGCCCGGCGCGGGCGGTGTCGAACTGCTCCAGCGACGCGTCCACCTCGCGGACGGTGCGGTGCAGCTCGGCGAGCGCCCAGCGGTCCAGCAGCGGGCGGTCGGCGGGCGCGGGCGCCTCACCGAGCCGGTCCGGCGTCCACGCCTTGCCCTGCGCCTGCGCCGCGTTCGCGTACAGGACGAAGAAGGACGCGGTGTTCCAGTAGGTCAGCAGGACCTTGCGGACGATCTCCTCCAGGGCGGCGTTGCCGACCCGGCGGGACGCCCAGGGCAGGCCGCTGGCGAGCATGAACCAGCGCAGCGCGTCGGCGCCGTGCTGGTCCATCAGCGGGATGGGGCGCAGCACGTTGCCGAGGTGCTTGCTCATCTTGCGGCCGTCCTCGGCGAGGATGAGGCCGAGGCACAGGACGTTCTCGTAGGACGACCTGTCGAACACCAGCGTCCCGACCGCCATGAGGGAGTAGAACCAGCCGCGGGTCTGGTCCTGCGCCTCGCAGATGTACTGGGCCGGGTAGGTGTTCTCGAAGACGTCGTTGTTGCGGTGCGGCGCGCCCCACTGGGCGAACGGCATGGAGCCCGAGTCGTACCAGGCGTCGATGACGTCGGGGACGCGGCGCGCCTCGGTGCCGCACTGCGGGCAGGGGAACGTGACGTCGTCGACGTACGGGCGGTGCGGGTCGAGGCCGGACATGTCGCTTCCGGCGAGTTCGCCCAGCTCCGTGAGGGAGCCGACGCAGGTGATGTGGTCCTCGTCGTCGCCGCACACCCACAGCGGCAGGGGAGTGCCCCAGTAGCGGCTGCGGGACAGCGACCAGTCGACGTTGTTGCGCAGCCACTCGCCGTACCGGCCGGTCTTGACGGTCTCGGGGAACCAGTTCGTCTTGTCGTTCTCCTCGAGAAGCCGGTCCTTGATCTGGGTGGTGCGGATGTACCAGGCGGGGAGCGCGTAGTACAGCAGGGGCGTGTGGCAGCGCCAGCAGTGCGGGTAGCTGTGCTCGAAGTGGCCGCCCCGGTACAGCAGCCCCCGCGCGCGCAGGTCGTCGGTGAGCGGCTCGTCGGCGTCCTTGAAGAACTTGTTCCCGACGAGGGGCACCTCGCGCAGGAACCGGCCGTCCGGCCCGATCGGGTTGACGATCGGCATGCCGTAGTTCTTGCAGACGGTCATGTCGTCCGCGCCGAACGCGGGCGCCTGGTGGACGAGCCCGGTGCCGTCCTCGATCGTCACGTAGTCGCCGAGCACGACGTAGTGCGCGTCGGGGATGTCGACCAGCTCGAACGGCCGCCTGTAGGTGGTGCGCTCCAGCTCGCGGCCCTGGTAGGTCGCGAGGCGCTCGGCGCCCTCGCCGAGGACCTGGTCGAGGAGCGGCTCGGCCACCACGAGGATCTCGTCGGACCCGGCGGGGCGGGCGGCGACGTAGGTGACGTCCGGGTGGACGGCCACGGCGGTGTTGGACACCAGCGTCCACGGCGTCGTCGTCCAGATCAGCAGCGCGGCGCCCAGCTCGGCGAGCGGGCCGGACGTGACCGGCATCCGCACGTACACCGACGGGCTCGACACCTTCTCGTACCCGCCGGGCTGGCCCAGCTCGTGGTCGGACAGGCCGGTGCCGCAGCGCGGGCAGTACGGGGTGATGCGGAAGTCGCGGAACAGCAGGCCCTTGTCGAAGACCTGCTTGAGGGACCACCAGACGGCCTCGACGTACTCGGGGTCCATCGTCCGGTACGCCTGGTCGGTGTTGACCCAGTAGCCCATGCGCTCGGTCATCTCTTCGAACGCGTCCACATGGCGCAGGACCGATTCGCGGCAGCGGTCGTTGAACTCCGCGACGCCGTACTCCTCGATGTCCTTCTTGCCGGTGAGGCCGAGCTCCTTCTCCACGGCCACCTCGACGGGCAGGCCGTGGCAGTCCCAGCCGGCCTTCCGGGGGACGTGGTAGCCCTTCATGGTCTTGAAGCGCGGGAAGATGTCCTTGAACACGCGCGCCTCGACGTGGTGGACGCCGGGCATGCCGTTCGCGGTGGGCGGGCCCTCGTAGAAGACCCAGGGGGTCCCGGACGCGGTGCGCTCCAGGGACCGCTCGAAGACCTTGCTCTCCCGCCAGCGGCGCAGCATGTCCCGCTCCATGGCGGGCAGATCGACCTGCGCGGGCAGCGGCCGGAAACTACGGCTCACTTGGGCGGACCTCCGGATCGGCGCGTAACTCGGCACGTGGACCGGAGGGACGAGACGCCTGCCCGGACCGGCCGAGCGGGGACCCGCGGTACCACCCTCCTTGACCGCGCGCCCGGTCGCCCGGACATGCGCGGCCCGCTTCGTTCGAGTCTCGGCTGCCGGGTCTACTGGGCCCGCGGACTAGTGGTCCGGGGCGGTTCTTCCGGCGGCTCCGGGGTGATCAGGCCGCCGGGCTCGCCCCCGGGCTCGCACCGTCCCCGGGTCGCTCATGGCCGCGTTCGGCGGCAGGTGTCCCCATCAGCGCCTGCCACAAGACTGCTCGTCACGACTCTAACGCACGCGGCCACCGTCCTCTTCCCGTTATCGCGTTCCGAGGGGGCTCGCCGGGGACCGGCCCCGGTGATGAGGTTCCTTTGCGATCTCCTGCTATTCGCTGGAGTTTCCTTGTGAGCGGGCGCCGGGCATAAGCGGTCGGTAACCGACCCAGGGTGTTTACCCGGCCCGCGAAAGGGGACTTATGCTGCCCGCACTGCCTGTCGAGGCGATCAGCGCTGAGGAGGCCACCATGGCCGGCGCGGGAAAGGGCGCGGTGCCCTCTGGCGAGACGGCGCCGTCCGGCGAGACGGGGTCGTCCGCGAGGACGGCGCCGGCCGGCAAGAAGGGCCGGAGCACGCGGCAGGGCGCGGCGAAGGCGCCCGCGGCCAAGGGTTCGGCGGGCACGGCGCCCGCGACCAGGTCCGCCGGCGGGTCCCGGGCGGCCAAGCCCGCCGCCAAGCGCGGGAAGGCCGCGGCCGGGTCCGGCCGCGGCGGGTCCGGCGGGGGCGAGGCCGCCGCGAAGGCCGCGGACCTCCCCGTCCGCGCGGGCGAGGGGCACTGGACGGCCTCGGAGCTCGCCGAGGTGCGGGCCGGGCTGGAGGAGCAGATCGTCGCGCTGCGCGAGGAGATCGCGGCGTCCGCGGTGCAGATCGCCGAGGGCGACATCAGCGAGGGCGCCGGGGACGACCAGGCCGACGCGGGCGCCAAGACGTACGAGCGCGAGCACGAGCTGGCGCTCGCATACAATTCACGGGACCTCCTGGCCCAGATCGAGCGGGCCGTCCAGCGAATGGAAGCCGGCACGTACGGGATCTGCGAGTCGTGCGTCGAACCGATCGGCAAGGCGCGCCTCCAGGTCTTCCCGCGTGCGACCCTGTGTGTGACATGCAAACAACGCGAGGAACGTCGCTGAGCGACCAAACGAACCCTGACGGAGGGGCCGGGGAATCCACGGGATCTCCCCGGCCGCGCCGCGTCGGCGTGCTGATCGCCGTGGCCCTGGCCGCGCTCGCCGCCGACATCGTGTCCAAGACCATCGTGGTGGCCACGCTGCAGGACCGGGCGCCGGTCCGGCTGCTCGGCGGGCTGCTGACGCTGCGCGAGACCCGCAACAGCGGCGCCGCGTTCTCGATCGGCACCGGCTACACGATCGTCTTCACCGTGATCGCCTGCGGCGTGGTGGTGGCGATCCTGCGCACCGCCCGCAACCTGCGCAGCCTGCCCTGGGCGGTCTGCCTGGGGCTGCTGCTCGGCGGCGCGATCGGCAACCTGCTCGACCGGCTCTTCCGCGCCCCGGCGCCGCTGAAGGGCCATGTCGTCGACTGGATCGAGTTCCCGCACTACCCGGTGTTCAACCTGGCGGACTCGGCGATCGTGTGCGGCGGCGTGCTGGCCGTCGTGCTCGCGGCGCGCGGCCTCCAGATCGACGGGACGCGCCTGGCCGGCAAGGACGGCGACGAGGACGGGGACGGGGGGCCGGACGGGGCCTCCGCCGAGCCGCCCGCCGCCGAGGAGCCGCCCGCGGCGAAGGACGCGAAGGCCCCCGGGACCGCGCCGCGCACCGGCGGCGAGACGCCCGCGCAGGACGGCACCGCCTCCCCGGCGGCCGGGGACGAGGACGTCCCGGCGCGCGAGGAGAAGCCCTGATGGGCGGTGAGGTGCGCAGCCTCCACGTGCCGGACGGGCTGGAGGGCGAGCGGGTCGACGCCGCGCTGGCCCGGCTGTTCGGGGTGTCGCGGGGCGGGGCCGCCGACATCATCGCCGCCGGCGACGTCCTGCTGGACGGCCGGGAGGTCGCGACCAAGTCCGAGCGGGTGCAGGCCGGCGCGTGGCTGGAGGTGACGCTGCCGCCGCCCCCGGCGCCGCCCGCGGCGGTCGCCGAGCCCGTGCCCGGCATGGGGATCCTGTACGAGGACGACGACATCGTCGTGGTGAACAAGCCGGTCGGGGTCGCCGCCCATCCGACGACCGGCTGGACGGGCCCGACCGTCCTCGGCGGGCTCCTCGGCGCCGGGCACACGATCGCGACCAGCGGCGCGTCCGAGCGGCAGGGGATCGTCCACCGGCTGGACGCCAACACCACGGGCGCGATGGTGGTGGCCAAGAGCGAGGTCGCCTACTCGCGGCTCAAGCGGGCGTTCAAGGAGCGCCGCATCGACAAGCGCTACCAGGCGCTCGTGCAGGGCCACCCGGACCCGTTCCGCGGGACGGTGGACGCGCCGATCGACCGGCACCCGTCGGGCGACGGCCGGTTCGCGGTCGTGGCGGGCGGCAAGCCGTCGGTGACGCACTACGACACCGTGGAGGCGTTCCGCGCCGCCACGCTGCTGGACATCGACCTGGAGACGGGCCGGACGCACCAGATCCGCGTGCACATGTCGGCGATCCGGCATCCCTGCGCGGGGGACATGGCCTACGGCGCCGACCCGACCCTCGCCGAGCGGCTCGGCCTGCGCCGGCAGTGGCTGCACGCCGTCCGGCTGGGCTTCGAGCATCCGACGCGGGGCGACTGGGTGCAGTTCGAGAGCCCGTACCCCGACGACCTGGCCCGCGCCTTGGAGATCGTCTCCAACGAGTCCTGACCGGCGGCCCAGGGGCGCGCGCGCCTCGCGCGCCCTGGGCCGCGGGCTGTCAGCGTTCCGCGGTCAGCGCTCGGCGGCGGCCAGGCCGGCCTCGATGACCGCGCTCATGATCTTCGCGAGCCCGTCGCGGCCGAGGGAGGGGGCGTGCTCGGCCATCGCGTCGACGATCGCGCGCTCCCGGTCCGGGTCGCGGCCCGCGAACCCGCCGACGGGCTTGAGTCGCTGGACGAGGGCGGCGACGGCGGCGCGGCGCTCCAGCAGCACGGCCAGCGCCGCGTCCAGCCCGTCGATCGCCGCGCGCGCCTCGTCCACGGTCGCCAGCTCCTCGACGGACGGCAGCGGCACGCGCAGCAGCGGGGCGGCCGCCTCCGCTGGGGCGCCCGCGGGCCCGCAGGCCGGGCAGGACGGCCCGGGGACGTCGGGGGTGCCGCCGGTGGCGTCGATGACCTGGTCGTGCATCTCGGTCTCCCTTCTCGCGGCGGCCGCGCCGTGCGGGGGTCCGTGCCCGGGGCCGCGTCCAATGGAAAAGGCGGAGCCCGAGTGGGTCTCCGCCTTGGCCGGCTCCGGGGTCGTCGCTCAGGTCGTCGTGCCGACCGGCTCGCCCGGAGCCGGCCGCGTAAACCCGAAATGGCGACGTTCCACGCGCCGATGGTACGGCGGAGCGCCCGGCCCCAGTCAAATCCCGGACGTCCGTCTCGGGTCGTGAGACGGCCCGGAGGGGGTGCGGCGGGCGCGGCCCCGAGTGCCGGATGTGACGCGGGAGACGGTGGGCGAGTCGGGGAGCGGACGGCCCCCGGACGGGGTTAGGCTCTCAGGACCGCGTCATCCCGGCGACCCCGCCGGGACGGCGTTCTTCCCCCGGGACCGATACCGCGACCACGTGCGGGCCACGCACGTGGGCGGTCGCATGCGAGCATCAGGAGGCGCAGCGGGCATGGCCGACTCTTTCGTTCACCTGCATGTTCATACCGAGTACTCCATGCTCGACGGAGCCGCCCGGTTGAAGCAGATGTTCGAGGAGGTCGGGCGGCAGAAGATGCCGGCGATCGCGATGACCGACCACGGCAACATGCACGGGGCCTACGACTTCCACAAGCAGGCCACCGCCGCCGGCGTCACCCCGATCATCGGCATCGAGGCGTACATGGCGCCCGAGTCCCGCTTCCACAAGAAGAAGGTCCAGTGGGGCGAGCCGAGCCAGAAGCGCGACGACGTCTCCGGCGGCGGCCTGATCAACCACATGACGCTGTGGGCGCGCAACAAGGCCGGCCTGCACAACCTGTTCAAGCTGTCGAGCCGCGCCTACACCGAGGGCTTCGTCTTCAAGTACGCGCGGATGGACGAGGAGCTGCTCGCCGAGCACGCCGAGGGCGTGATGGGCACGACCGGCTGCCCGTCCGGCAAGATCCAGACCCGGCTGCGGCTCGGCCAGTTCGACGAGGCGCTCAAGGCCGCCGCGACCTTCCAGGACATCCTCGGCAAGGACAACTACTTCCTCGAGCTGATGGACCACGGGCTCGACATCGAGCGCCGCGTCCGCGACGGCCTGATCGAGATCAGCAAGAAGCTGAACATCCCGCCGCTGGTGACCAACGACTCGCACTACACCCACGAGTCCGAGGCGACCGCGCACGACGCGCTGCTGTGCGTGCAGGTCGGCAAGCAGCTCGCCGACCCCGACCGGTTCCGGTTCGACGGGTCCGGCTACTACCTCAAGACCGCCGACGAGATGCGCGCGATCGACTCGTCCGACATCTGGGCCGAGGGCTGCCGCAACACGCTGCTGCTCGCCGAGAAGGTCGACCCCACGGGGATGTTCGAGCACCGCGACCTCAGCCCGCGCTTCCCCGTCCCCGAGGGCGAGACGGAGGAGAGCTGGTTCCGCAAGGAGGTCTGGAAGGGCCTGGAGCGGCGCTTCCCCGACGGCCTGCCCGAGGGGTACAAGGAGCAGGCCGAGTACGAGATGGGCGTCATCCTCGGCAAGGGGTACCCGTCCTACTTCCTCGTCGTCGCCGACTTCATCATGTGGGCCAAGGAGAACGGCATCCTGGTCGGGCCGGGACGAGGGTCCGCGGCGGGCTCGCTGATCGCCTACGCGATGGGCATCACCGACCTCGACCCGATCCCGCACGGGCTGATCTTCGAGCGGTTCCTGAACCCCGAGCGCGCGTCCATGCCCGACATCGACATCGACTTCCCTGAAGACCGGCGCGCCGAGGTCATCAAGTACACGACGGAGAAGTGGGGCGCCGACAAGGTCTCCTTCATCGCCACGTTCGGCACCATCAAGGCGAAGGCCGCCATCAAGGACGCCGGCCGCGTCCTCGGCTTCCCGTACGCGCTCGGCGACCGGATCTCCAAGGCGTTCCCGCCCGCCGTCATGGGCAAGGACATCCCGCTGTCGGGCATCTTCGACGAGAAGCACCCCCGCTACGGCGAGGCCGGCGAGCTGCGCAAGCTGTACGAGGAAGAGACCGACGTCAAGCAGATCATGGATCTGGCGCAGGGCCTGGAGGGGCTGATCCGGCAGACCGGCGTGCACGCCGCCGGGATCATCATGTCCGGTGAGACGATCACCGACCACGTGCCGATCATGCGCCGGGACGCCGACGGCGCGATCATCACGCAGTTCGACTACCCGACCTGCGAGACGCTCGGCCTGCTGAAGATGGACTTCCTGGGCCTGCGGAACCTGACGATCATCGACGACGCGCTCAAGGGGATCAAGAAGAACAAGGGCGTCGACGTCGACCTGCTCGCCCTCCCGCTGGACGACCAGCCGACCTACGACCTGCTCGCCCGCGGCGACACCCTCGGGGTGTTCCAGTTCGACGGCGGCCCGATGCGCTCGCTGCTGCGGCTGATGAAGCCGGACAACTTCGAGGACATCTCCGCCGTCGGCGCCCTGTACCGGCCGGGCCCGATGGGCGCGAACTCGCACACCAACTACGCGCTGCGCAAGAACGGCCAGCAGGAGATCACCCCGATCCACCCCGAGCTGGAGGAACCGCTCAAGGAGATCCTCGACACCACCTACGGCCTGATCGTCTACCAGGAGCAGGTCATGGCGATCGCGCAGAAGGTGGCGGGCTACACGCTCGGCAAAGCGGACCTGCTCCGCCGCGTCATGGGCAAGAAGAAGAAGGCCGAGCTGGACGCCCAGTACGTCGGGTTCGAGAAGGGCATGCTCGACAACGGCTTCTCGAAGGAGGCCGTCAAGACGCTGTGGGACATCCTGGTCCCGTTCTCCGACTACGCGTTCAACAAGGCGCACTCCGCCGCGTACGGCCTGGTCTCCTACTGGACCGCCTACCTCAAGGCGAACTACCCGGCCGAGTACATGGCGGGGCTGCTGACGTCCGTCGGCGACGACAAGGACAAGAGCGCCCTCTACCTGTCGGAGTGCCGCCGGATGGGGCTGAAGGTCCTGCCGCCGGACGTCAACACCTCCGAGGCCGACTTCACCCCGCTGGGCGACACCGAGATCCGCTTCGGGCTGTCGGCGGTCCGCAACGTCGGCCACAACGTGGTGGACGGGATCGTCGCGGCCCGCAAGGAGAAGGGCGCCTACACCGACTTCAACGACTTCCTCAACAAGGTCCCGTCGCAGGTCTGCAACAAGCGGGTCGTGGAGTCGCTGATCAAGGCGGGCGCGTTCGACGAGCTCGGGCACCAGCGCAAGGCGCTGCTGATGGTGCACGAGCAGGCGATCGACTCGGTCATCGACATCAAGCGCAAGGAGGCCGTCGGGCAGGACTCGCTGTTCGGCGCGCTGGAGGAGGAGGGCGGCGAGGACGCGTTCGCCGTCGCGATCCCCGAGGGCGAGGAGTGGGACAAGACCACCCTGCTGGCCTTCGAGCGGGAGATGCTCGGCCTGTACGTCTCCGACCACCCGCTGCTCGGCGTCGAGCACATCCTGGAGCGGGAGGCCGACTGCACGATCGCGGTGCTGAACGGGGGCGAGCGGCCGGACGGGCAGATCGTCGTCGTCGCGGGGCTGCTGTCGGGCCTGCAGCGCAAGGTCACCAAGCAGGGCAACTCGTGGGCGATGTTCCAGCTGGAGGACCTCGGCGGCTCCATCGAGGTGCTGTGCTTCCCGTCGTCGTACCAGCTGTGCTCCACGCTGCTCGCCGAGGACGCGATCCTGATCGTCAAGGGCAAGCTGGACCGCCGCGAGGACGTCGCGAAGATCATCGCGATGGAGGTCACCCAGCCGGACCTGACCATCACCGAGGGCACCGGCCCGCTGGCGGTGACGCTGCCGCTCGGCCGCTGCACGCCGCCGACGGTGTCGCGGCTGAAGGAGGTGCTGATCACCCATCCGGGCACGTCGGAGGTGCACCTGCACCTGCAGAACGGGCCGCGCACCACGGTCGTCCGGCTGGACGACCGGCTGCGCGTCGCCCCGTCCCCGGCGCTGATGGGGGATCTGAAGCAGCTCCTCGGCCCGTCCTGCCTGGGCTAGCCGCGTCCCGCCCCCTCCCGGCACCGGGAGGGGGCACCGGTGATGGTGTCCGGTAGCGGTCGGTGCGGACCCCGCGCCGCCGTGCGATCAGCCGGGGAACGACCGGGAGCGGTCGCCGGTCAGCCGCGGACCGCGGCGGGCGCCGCGTGCGCGAGGTCGGCCTGCCAGTCGACGAAGCGGCCGAGGCCGTCGAACAGCGCGCGGGCTCCACCGCCGCCGGGCAGCCGCATCTCGGTCAGCTCGTCGCTCTGCCGGTAGGCGATCCGGTGGTGCGACAGCAGCCCCGCGAGGGTGAGCCGCGGCTCGTGCGGGAACAGGCTCGTCGCCCCGGCCAGCAGCCGCGGGACCGGGATCGGGTCCCAGCCGGCCGCCGGCACCTGCGGGTCGTCGACGTGCAGGTAGGCCGAGCCGCCGTCGTAGCCCGCGCCGATGTAGCCGGCGCCGCGCAGCACCCCGCCCGCCGCCATCGCGATCAGCTCGCCGCCGTGCCCGGCGGGCCCGTCGTACCAGGACAGGTCGACCTCGGGCGTGGTGAACTCGGTGATGCCGAGCCGCTCGCCGAGCGCGCGGATCACCAGCGTCGGGACGACCGCGGGATGGGCGTCGCCGAACTGCGGGTTCGCCCACCCCCACAGCCAGGTGCGCTCGCGCGCGGCGTAGGAGCCGAGCAGCGAGACGCGGACGGTCACGCCGCCGCTGGTATAGGTGCGGGCGGTGAGGTCGGCGCTCCAGTCCTCGCGCGGGAGGAACTCGGCGAGCGTCTCCTGCTGCTGCAGGACGACGGCCGCCAGGGCGGCGCCGAGGCGTTCGAACGCGGGACTGAATCCGGACATGTCGGGCACATTATCCCAGTAACCGGGGCGGTCGCGGGCGTGAATCGAGACGGGAATGGGACACCATTCGATTGTCGATCGGCTGACCTGGGCAGGCTAGGCTTTCGCTGTCAGAGGACACTTCCATCGAGGAGCGTACGCAGTGCGGCGACCGACCGGCAGGCAGTTGACGACCTGGCTGGTCACCACCGCCATCGTGACGCCGCTCGGGCCGCTCGCGGGGCTGCTGTGGGCGAACACCATCCCCAAGGTCACATATGTGATCATCCAAGGTGAGCCGCTGATCGCCGATCCGGAAGGCGAGGGCCCGGTCGGGATCGACGGCAGGTTCGCGCTGATCGGGCTGGTGGCGGGCCTGCTCTGCGGCGTCGCCGCCTACGCCGCGCGCGGCCGCCGCAACGACATCGCGCTGATCCTCGGCATCGCCGCCGGCGGCGCGGCCGCGTCGCTGCTCGCCTGGAAGACCGGGCACCTGATCGGGCTCGGCCACTACGACGACGTGGTCCGGCACGCCCGCGACGGCGCCACCGTCACCGGCGTCGCCGACCTGCGCGCCAAGGGCGTGCTGGTGTTCTGGCCGGTCGCGGCGGTCGCCGCGTACGGGCTGCTGGAGGTGCTCGTCCGCCGGCTACCCCCGGGCGATCGCGGCGACGGTGGCGCCGGTGAGGGCGACGAGGTCGGCGGGGACGACCTCGATCTGGAGTCCGCGCCGACCGGCCGAGACGTAGACGGTCGCGAGGGCTGACACCGACGCGTCGATCACCGTCGGCAGCCGGCGCCGCTGGCCCAGCGGGCTGATCCCGCCGACCACGTAGCCGGTGGCGCGCTCGGCGTCGCGCGGGTGCGCCATCGCCGCCTTCTTCCCGCCCGCCGCCGCGGCCAGCGCCTTCAGGTCCAGCGACCCCGACACCGGGACGACCCCGACGGTCAGCCGCCCGTCCACCTCCGCCACCAGCGTCTTGAAGATCCGGTCGTGCGGGACGCCGAGCGCGTCGGCCGCCGCCGCGCCGTAGGACTCGGCGTCCGGAGCCGGCTCGTAGGCGTGCACGGTGAACTCGATCCCGGCCTTGGCGGCGGCGACCGTCGCGGGCGTGCCCTGGCCGCCCGCCTTCCCGCCCCCTGCCCCTGCCCGCTTGCTCATGGGGGACAGTCTGCCGTGATCTCCGGCCCCGGGCGCGACCGGCTCGGTGCCCCGCCGAGGGGACGGCCCCCGGGCTCCCCGGTCAGTTCAGGGTGAACGAGCCGTCGAGGAACTGCCCGGCCGGGATCATCGGCAGGGAGTCCAGGATCCGGTTCTCCCGGACCAGCAGCTCGCGCTCGGCGGCGAGCCGCAGTGCCGCGTCCTCGCATTCCAGCAGCCGCTGCTTCTCGTGCCCGTCGAGCACGACCGACGCCGCGATCAGGTACGACAGCGCGACCGGGTCGTCCGGCAGGGCCGGGTCGTCGACCGGGCCGGCGCCGGCGGCCGACAGCCGCTCCCGGTAGAGCCGGAACAGCCGCCGCACGCGCCGGGCGGCGGGCCCGGGGTCGGCGCCGGGCTCCTCCGGGAGGAACTCCACCTCGCCCTGCAGGTAGGGGCGGGACCGGTCCAGCTCCTTGACGCGGAAGCGGCGCGTCCCGGTGGTGACGATGTCGTAGCGGCCGTCCGGATGGCGCCGCGCCTCGCGCAGCTCGGCCAGGCAGCCGACCCCGGACAGGCGGTGCGCCGCGTCCTCGCCGACCTCGTGGCCGAGCTCGATGCCGACCACGCCGAAGCCGCGCGGCTCGGGCCGTTCGAGCAGGTCGCCGATGAGGAGCCGGTACCGCTCCTCGAACAGGTGCAGCGGGAGCACCAGGCCGGGGAACAGCACGGTGCCCAGCGGGAACAGCGGGAGCCGCTCGGTCATGTCGCCTCTTTCCCGCGCCTTCCCGCGCCGGCCGGGGACGCCCTCGACGCCAGCGTACGCCGGTGTCGATGATCTTGGTAAGGGGTGATTTTTCACAGTGTGAAGCGTGTGTCACGCTCTCGTCCAGTCCGGGGCGGCCGGGCCACTTCCGTCCGATTGGCCGTGCCGCCGCGGCGGGCGCCGCGGGTAGCGTCGGCGGCATGAGGATCCTCGTCGTGGACGCCTTCACCGACCGCCCGTTCGCCGGGAACCCCGCCGGGGTCTGCCTGCTGGACGCGCCCGCCGACGCCGCGTGGATGCAGCGGGTCGCGGCCGAGATGAGGCACTCCGAGACCGCGTTCGTCCGCCCCGTCGACGAGCCCGGCGCGGACTTCGAGCTGCGCTGGTTCACGCCGCTGGTCGAGGTGGCGCTCTGCGGGCACGCCACCATGGGCGCCGCGCAGGCCCTCTACGACACCGGGACCGTCCCGGCCGACCGCTCCATCCGGTTCCGGACGCTGAAGAGCGGCGTGCTCACCGTCACCCGGGACGGGGACGGCGGGCTGGCGATGGACTTCCCGTCCTGCCCGCCCGAGCCCGTCGTGCCCCCGGCGGGGCTGGCCGAGGCGCTCGGCACCGAGGTCGGCTGGACGGGCCGCAACGTCCAGGACGACCTCCTCGTCGAGCTCGCGGACGAGAAGACGGTGCGCGGGCTCGCCCCCGACATGGCGGCGCTCGGGAGGATCGACGGGCGCGGCGTGATCGTCACCGCCCGCGCCGACGGCGGGGCCGACGGGCACGACTTCGTGTCCCGGTTCTTCGCCGCCCGGGTCCTGCTCGGCGACGGCGAGGACCCGGTGACCGGGTCGGCGCACTGCGCGCTCGCCCCGTTCTGGGCCGAGCGGCTCGGCCGGGACGCGCTGACCGGCTACCAGGCGTCCGAGCGCGGCGGCCTCGTCCGCACCGCGCTGCGCGGCGACCGCGTGATCGTGTCCGGTGCGGCCGTCACCGTGCTGGACGGGACGCTGCGGGTGTGACCCGCGGCACGTCCCCGGACACCGGCGACACGGGCGTCTCGGCACGTGAGACGGTGCACGGGGGACCGGGGCCACTCCGTAGACTGGGCGCGTGATTTCCCGTATCGACCTGCGCGGCTCGCTCCCCGGCGACCCGCGCTCCGTGCTGCCCCGCGCCGAACTCGACGTCGAGGCCGCCCTGGACAAGGTGCGGCCGATCTGCGAGGACGTGCGCCATAGGGGCTCGCAGGCGGTGCGGGAGCACACCAAGGCGCTCGACGGGGTCGAGTTGGAGAGCACCCGGGTCCCGGTCAAGGCCGTCCACCAGGCCCTCGCGGGGCTCGACGCCGCCGTCCGCGAGGCGCTGGAGGAGAGCATCCGCCGCGCCCGCGCGGTGCACCGCGACCAGCGCCGCACCGACACGACCACGCGGGTCGTGCCCGGCGGCACCGTCACCGAGCGGTGGATCCCGGTCGGCCGCGTCGGCCTGTACGTGCCGGGCGGCCGCGCCGTGTACCCGTCCAGCGTGGTGATGAACGTCGTCCCGGCGCAGGAGGCCGGCGTCGGCTCCCTCGCCGTGACCTCGCCCGCGCAGAAGGAGTTCGGCGGCCTGCCGCACCCGACGATCCTGGCGGCGTGCGCGCTGCTCGGCGTCGAGGAGGTGTACGCCGTCGGCGGCGCCCAGGCGATCGCCATGTTCGCCTACGGCACCGACGAGTGCCGCCGCGCCGACCTGGTCACCGGGCCCGGCAACATCTACGTCGCCGCCGCGAAGCGGCTGCTCAAGGGCGTGATCGGCATCGACGCCGAGGCGGGCCCGACCGAGATCGCGATCCTCGCCGACGACACCGCCGACCCGGTGGACGTCGCCGCCGACCTGATCAGCCAGGCCGAGCACGACGTGCTCGCCGCCGCCGTGCTGGTCACCGACTCGGTGCGGCTCGCCGACGAGGTCGAGCGGGAGCTGAAGGCGCAGGTCGCGCGGACCAAGCACACCGAGCGGATCACCGAGGCGCTCGCCGGGCGGCAGTCCGGCATCGTGCTGGTGGACGGGATCGACGACGGCCTGAAGGTCGTCGACGCCTACGCCGCCGAGCACCTGGAGATCCACACCGCCGACGCGCCCGCCGTCGCCGCCCGCGTCCGCAACGCCGGCGCGATCTTCGTCGGCCGGTACGCGCCGGTGTCGCTCGGCGACTACCTCGCCGGGTCCAACCACGTGCTGCCGACCGGCGGATGCGCGTGCCACTCGTCCGGGCTGTCGGTGCAGACGTTCCTGCGCGGCGTCCATGTCGTGGAGTACGACCGCGACGCCCTCGCCCAGGCCACCGGGCGCGTCGTCGCGCTCGCCGAGGCCGAGGACCTGCCCGCGCACGGCGCGGCGCTCAAGGCACGCTTCGACTGGGAGATCCCTTCGTGACCTCACTGAACGACCTGCCGCTGCGGGACGACCTGCGCGGCCGGGAGCCCTATGGCGCGCCGCAGCTGGACGTCCCGTACGCGCTGAACACCAACGAGAACCCCTACCCCCCGTCCGAGCGGCTGGTGAAGGCGCTCGGCGAGGCCGTCATGGACGTCGCCGGGTCGCTGAACCGCTACCCCGACCGCGACGCCGTCGCACTCCGCACCGACCTCGCCGCCTTCCTCAACAGCGACACGCCCGGCATCGGCCTCACCGCCGGCCGGGTGTGGGCGGCGAACGGCTCCAACGAGATCATCCAGCAGATCCTGCAGGCGTTCGGCGGGCCGGGCCGCAGCGCGCTCGGCTTCGAGCCGTCCTACTCGATGCACCCGATCATCACCGGTGTGTCGGGGACCCGCTGGATCGACGCGTTCCGCGACGAGGACTTCGGCCTGGAGCCGGCCCGCGCGCTCGCGGCCGTGCAGGAGCACCGGCCCGACATCGTGTTCCTCACCTCGCCGAACAACCCGACCGGCACCGCGCTGCCGCTGGAGGCCATCGAGGCCGTCCTGGACGCCGCGCCCGGCATGGTCGTCGTCGACGAGGCCTACGGCGAGTTCCGCCGGGCGGGCACGCCGTCGGCGCTGACGCTGCTGGACGGCCACCCCCGGCTGATCGTCACCCGGACGATGTCCAAGGCGTTCGCGATGGCGGGCACCCGGCTCGGCTACCTGGCCGCCGACCCCGCCGTGATCGACGCGCTGCTGCTGGTCCGGCTGCCCTACCACCTGTCGGCCGTCACCCAGGCGGTGGCGCGCACCGCCCTCGCGCACGGCGAGGAGCTGCTCGGCACCGTCGAGGCGCTGCGCCGCGAGCGCGACGGCCTGGTGGCGTGGCTGCGCGCCGAGGGGTTCCGGGTGGCCGACTCCGACGCCAACTTCGTGCTGTTCGGGACGTTCCCGGACCGCCGGAGGATCTGGGAGGGGCTGCTGGAGCGCGGGGTGCTGATCCGCGAGGTCGGCCCGCCCGAGTGGCTGCGGGTGAGCGTCGGCACCCCCGAGGAGACGGCCGCGTTCCGCGCCGCCCTCAAGGACGTACTGGAGGAGAGCTCGTGACGCGCAAGGGACGAGTCGAGCGCGGGACCAAGGAGACGCAGGTCCTCGTCGAGATCGACCTGGACGGGACCGGCCAGGTCGACGTGGCGACGGGCGTGGGGTTCTTCGACCACATGCTGGCGCAGCTCGGCAAGCACGGGTCGTTCGACCTGACCGTCAAGACGGCCGGCGACCTGCACATCGACAGCCACCACACGATCGAGGACACCGCGATCGCGCTCGGCCAGGCGTTCCGCGAGGCGCTCGGCGACAAGGCCGGCATCCGCCGCTTCGCCGACGCCTCCATCCCGCTGGACGAGGCGCTCGCCCAGGTCACCGTGGACGTGTCGGGCCGCCCCTACCTGGTGCACGTGGAGCCGGAGGGCATGGCCCCGATGATCGGCCCCGAGTACGACACCACCATGACCCGGCACGTCTTCGAGTCGTTCGTGTCGAACGCCCAGGTGGCGCTGCACGTCCACGTGCCGTACGGGCGCAACGCCCACCACATCGTCGAGGCGCAGTTCAAGGCGCTGGCGCGCGCGCTGCGCGACGCGGTCGCGTTCGACCCGAAGGTGCACGGCATCCCGTCCACCAAGGGAGCCCTGTAGCCGTGGGCACCGCGGCTCTGGAAACGGGCGGACTGCACTTCACGTTCTTCAACGTCGCGGTCTTCGCCGTCGCGGTGTTCCTGCTCGCCGGCGTCTACAGCTTCCTCAAGCAGGGACTGAAGGGCGCGGCGCTGGTCGTGCTGTGCCTGGCGGGGCTGGCGTTCGCCGGGGGAGTGATGTGGCTGTGAACCCGAAGGTCGTCGTGCTCGACTACGGGTCGGGCAACCTGCGCTCGGCCGAGCGCGCCGTCGCCCGCGCGGGCGCGGACGTCACCGTCACCGCCGACTGGGACGCGGCGCTCGCCGCCGACGGCCTGGTCGTGCCGGGCGTGGGCGCGTTCGCGGCCTGCATGCAGGGGCTGCGGGCGGTGCGCGGCGAGCAGATCATCGGCCGCCGGCTCGCCGGGGGCCGGCCGGTCCTCGGCATCTGCGTCGGCATGCAGATCCTGTTCTCCAAGGGCATCGAGCACGGCGTCACCACCGAGGGCTGCGACGAGTGGCCCGGCACGGTCGACGGGCTGGAGGCGCCGGTCGTCCCGCACATGGGCTGGAACACCGTGGACGTCGCGGACGGCTCGGTCCTGTTCGAGGGGCTCGCGGACGCCCGGTTCTACTTCGTGCACTCCTACGCGGCGCGCCGCTGGGAGCTGGAGCCCGACCCGACCGGCACCCTCGAGCCGCCGCTGGTCACCTGGGCCGAGCACGGGGACCGGTTCGTCGCGGCGGTCGAGAACGGCCCGCTGTGCGCGACCCAGTTCCATCCGGAGAAGTCCGGCGACGCGGGGGCGCGGCTCCTGCGCAACTGGCTGTCCACCCTCTCCTGACCGCGCCTCTCCTGACCGCGCCGGCGCTCGCCCGCGCCGGGCACGTTCACCTGTATCGATAGGGTTTCCGCATGACTCTGACGCTCCTTCCCGCCGTTGACGTCGCCGACGGCCAGGCGGTCCGCCTGGTGCAGGGCGAGGCCGGCACCGAGACCTCCTACGGCGCCCCCCTCGACGCCGCGCTGGCCTGGCAGGACGCGGGTGCGGAGTGGATCCATCTGGTCGACCTGGACGCGGCGTTCGGGCGCGGCTCCAACCGGGAGCTGCTCGCCGAGGTGACCGGGCGGCTGGACGTGAAGGTGGAGCTGTCGGGCGGCATCCGCGACGACGCCTCGCTGGAGGCGGCCCTGTCGACCGGCTGCGCCCGCGTGAACATCGGCACCGCGGCGCTGGAGAACCCGGACTGGTGCCGCAAGATCATCGCCTCGCACGGCGACAAGATCGCGGTCGGGCTGGACGTGCGCGGCACGACGCTCGCCGCCCGCGGCTGGACCCGCGAGGGCGGCGACCTGTGGGAGGTCCTCGCCCGGCTGGAGGCCGACGGCTGCCCCCGCTACGTCGTCACCGACGTCACCAAGGACGGCACGCTCCGCGGCCCCAACACCGGGCTGCTGCGGGAGGTCTGCTCCCGCACCGACAAGCCGGTCGTCGCGTCCGGCGGCGTCTCGTCCCTCGACGACCTGCGCGAGCTCGCCAAGCTGGTGGAGGCCGGCGTCGAGGGCGCGATCGTCGGCAAGGCGCTGTACGCGCAGGCGTTCACGCTGGAAGAGGCCCTGGAGGCCGTGAGATGAGCGCGGAGGCCGTGAAGTGACCGTCGCCGTACGGGTCATCCCCTGCCTGGACGTCGACGCCGGGCGCGTCGTCAAGGGCGTCAACTTCCAGAACCTGCGGGACGCCGGCGACCCCGTCGAGCTGGCCCGCCGCTACGACGCCGAGGGCGCCGACGAGCTGACGTTCCTGGACATCACCGCGTCCAGCGCGGACCGCTCCACCACCTACGACGTGGTGCGCCGCACCGCCGAGCAGGTGTTCATCCCGCTGACGGTCGGCGGCGGCGTCCGCACCGTCGACGACGTCGACCGGCTGCTGCGCGCGGGCGCCGACAAGGTGTCGATCAACACCGCGGCGATCGCGCGGCCGGAGTTCCTGCGGGAGGCCGCGCACCGGTTCGGGTCGCAGTGCGTCGTGCTGTCGGTGGACGCCCGCCGCGCCGTGCTCCCGGACGGGCAGGGCACCCCCTCGGGCTTCGAGGTGACGACGCACGGCGGCCGCAAGGGCACCGGCATCGACGCCGTCGAGTGGGCCCGGCGCGGCCAGGAGCTCGGCGTCGGCGAGATCCTGCTGAACTCGATGGACGCCGACGGCACCAAGGCCGGCTTCGACCTGGAGATGCTGCGCCGCGTCCGCGAGGCCGTCACCGTGCCCGTCATCGCCAGCGGCGGCGCGGGCGCCGTGGAGCACTTCGCGCCCGCCGTCGCCGCGGGCGCCGACGCGGTGTTGGCCGCCAGCGTCTTCCACTTCGGCGAGATGACGATCTCCGAGGTGAAGGACGCGCTGCGCGCCGCGGGCGCCCCCGTCCGCTGACCCACCCCCCCGCCCGCGAGAAGGACCCCCGTTGACCGCCTCACCCCTGTGCGCCCTGGCCACCTGCGCCCACCTGCCCGAGGGCAGCGACGACGCGCGGATGCTCGCCGCCGCCCTCACCGGCCTCGGCGTCGCCGCCGACATCGCCGTCTGGGACGACCTGGCCGTCCACTGGTCCCGCTACGACCTCGTCGTCGTCCGGTCCACCTGGGACTACACCGACCGGCGCGAGGAGTTCCTGGCCTGGGCGGAGAGCCTCCCGCGCGTCCTCAACCCGGCGGACGTGCTGCGCTGGAACACCGACAAGCGCTACCTGCGCGACCTGGCGGCCGCGGGCGTCCCGGTCGTCCCGACCCGCTGGGACCCCGACGGCATCCCCGCCGACTGGCCCGAGTACGTGCTGAAGCCGTCGGTGTCGTCCGGCTCGCGCGACACGGCCCGCTGGGGCCCGGGCGAGGAGGACGCCGCCCGCGCCCACCTGCGCGAGCTGCGGGACGCCGACCGCACCGTCATGCTCCAGCCGTACCTGGAGGCCGTCGACACGGCGGGCGAGACCGCCCTGGTCTTCCTCGGCGGCGAGTACAGCCACGCGGCCCGCAAGGCGCGCGTCCTCAACCCCGGCGCCGGCGTCGAGGGCCTCGCCGGCCTCGGCGAGACCCGCGGCAAGGTCACCGCCACCACCGCGACCGACGCCGAGCTGGACCTCGCCCACCGCGTCCTCGACGCCGTCCCGGGCGGCCGCGACCTTCTCTACGCCCGCGTCGACCTGATCCCGGGCCCCGGCGGCGACCCGCTCCTGATCGAGCTGGAGCTCACCGAGCCCGCCCTCTACCTCGAACACGCCCCCGGCGGCGACGCCCGCTTCGCCAAGGCCGTCGCGGCGCGGCTGTGACGCCCTAGCCGGGCTCCTCCTCGGGCGCGGGCACCGCCGACTCCGGGGACCGGCCGGTGATCGGCAGGATGATCGCGGACGGGTGGTCCGGGTCGTGGAAGACCTCCTGGTCCGCCGGGACCATGCGGCTCGCGGTGGCGAGCGGCTCCCCGGTGCCGGGGTTCGCCGCGACCTTCGGGTGGGCGCCGCTGGCCACGTGCACGCGGACGCGGTGGCCGCGCGCGAAGCGGTGCCCGGCCGGCCACAGGTCGACCGCGATGCGCCGCACGCCCGCCGTGCCGACCGGCTTCTCGGCGAACGCCGGAAGCCGCAGCCCGCCCTCGCACACGTTCCGGGACGTCCCGTCCGGGGCGACGTCGCAGAGCCGGACGACGAAGTCGGTGTGCTCGCGGTCGGACCGGACGAACAGGTCGGCGCCGATCGGGCCGATCACGTCGAGCGGCTCGGTGAGCGGCGGCGAGGTGAACGACAGCACGTCCGGGCGCCGCTCCAGCGGGCGGTTGTCGACGGGGCGGGAGCTGCCGAGCAGGGTCGGGCCGCCGAGCGCGGGCGTCGGGTCGCCCGGGTCGAACCGGTACCGGCTCGGCTCGGACGGCCGCGGGCCGTCGGGGCCGAGGCCGCGGCCGGGGTGCAGGTGCCAGCGCTCCTGCCGGGTGCCGGGCGGCGGCCAGTCGGCGTAGTGCCGCCACTCGCGGGCGCCGGTGACGTACAGCCGGACGGGGTCGGCGCGCAGCCCGGACGGGTCGCCGCGCAGGTGCGCGCGGAACCAGGCGAGCGTCTCGCGGAACGACACCAGCCCGTGCCGGGCGTCGGTGTGCCACCAGGGGCCGATGGTGAGGTACGGGCGGTGCCCGGCGGAGCGCAGCGCCAGGTAGTCCCTGATCTCCCACGGCAGGAACACGTCGTACCAGCCGCCGAGCAGGGTGACGGGCGCCTCGACCTCGCCGACGGTGCCGCTGAAGTCGCGGCCGTCCCAGTAGCCCGCGTCCGTGCCGTGGTTGGTGAGCAGGTCCTGGTAGAACCGCATCCGCCGGCCGCCGGTCGCCACGTCCAGCTCGGCGAGGGGGCGGCCGGACCGGGCGGCGCGGACGGCGCGGCGGCGCGACAGCAGCGACGCGGTGAGCAGCCCGAACGGCTGCTGCTGCCGGTGCGTGAGGTCCGTCCAGGTGAGGGTGGACTCCAGCGCGAACGACCCGCCGACGTAGGCGGCGTCCCGGAACGACGACGCGGTGATCTGCAGCGACATCGCCTTCAGCTCCGGTCCGGCCTCGGCGGCGATCGCCCAGGCGGAGTAGCCGAGGTAGCTGGCGCCGTAGGTGGCGAACGACCCGCCGAACCACGGCTGCTCCTTCAGCCACGCGACGGTGGCGAGGCCGTCCTCGCGTTCGCCGCCGAGCGGGTCGAACTCGCCCCCGGAACCGAACGTCCCGCGCGCGCTCTGCACGACCAGCTGGAAACCGAACGGAACGAAGGGCAGGCCGTTGGCCAGTGCGGCGGGACCTCGCCGTCCGTAGGGAGTGCGCACGAGGATGGTGGGCGGCCGCCGCACCCCGACCGGGACGTAGCGGTCGGCGAGCAGCGTCACGCCGTCCGGCATCGTCACCGGCAGGTCCCGCTCGACCGTGTACCGCGGCAGCGGCGAGCGGGGCAGCCCGCGCGGGCGGCGCACGCGGATCGGCGGGGCCGGCAGGCGGTCCCTGAGGGCCATGCGACCTCCCACGGTTGCTACTGCCTAGTAAGGTAACCGCTCGCGCCCGGCCGACACCTCGGCGCCCTCACCAAGTCCCTGACGTGCGGGTCCGCGGTCTGGAAAGGTGGCGGCACGACACGGTGACGTTCGGATCGGGGGGACCGGGATGTGGCCGCGAGTGAACGCTCCGGAGGGGCCGGCGCCGCCCGCCCCGGCCTGGAGCACGCCGCCCGTCCGTCCCGCCGCGGGCTGGTACGCGGTGCCGGTCGCGCTGGTGGTGCTGGCCGCCGCGGGCCTGTTCACGACGCTCGCGCTGGCGCGGGGCGACACCGGCGCCGGTGCCGGGCCGGCCGTGTCGGGCGACGCGGCGTCCGGCGTCCCCGTGCGGCTGAAGGCGGGCCGCACCTACTTCCTCTACGTGCGGCGGGACGGCACGGCGCCGTTTGGATGCGCCGTCGAGCACGGCGGCGTGCAGGGCGGCGTGCAGGGCGGCGTGCAGGGCGGCGTGCAGGGCGGCGTGCAGGGCGGCGTGCAGGGCGGCGTGCAGGGCGGCGTGCAGGGCGGCGTGCAGGGCGGGGAGCGCGGCCGCGTCCGGCTGACCCGCAAGAACTCCTGGAGCGCGGCCGACCGGCCCGGCTATCGCTACACCGCCTCGCTGACCGCGCCGGTGACCGGGGCGGCCGTGCTGACCTGCCGGGGCACCGACGGGCCCCTGCTGGTGGCGCCGGACGGCACCGCCGGGTTCTACACCGGGCTGGCATTCCTCGCGGTGCTCGCCGCCTGCGTCGCCGCCGCGGCCGGGTTCGTCCTGACGCTGACCCGCCGCAGCCGCGCCGACCAGCGGGCGCGGCTCGGCGCCCCGGACCCGCCGGGCCGGCGCGCGTGACGGCCCGGCGGGCGTGACGGGCCGGCCGGGTCAGCAGGCGTAGCCGGCGTCGCGGGCGAGGTGGCGGCCGATCACCATCCGCTGGATCTGGTTGGCGCCCTCGAAGATCTGCAGCACCTTCGCCTCCCGCATGTACCGTTCCACCGGATGGTCGCGGGTGTAGCCGTCGCCGCCCAGCACCTGCACCGCGTCCGCCGTCACCCGCATCGCCGCGTCGGTCGCGGCGAGCTTGGCGATGGACGCCTGCCGCGCGAACGGCAGCCCGCGGTCCTTGCGCCGGGCCGCCTCCAGGTAGCAGGCGCGGGCCGTCTCCACGGCGGCGGCCATGTCGGCGAGCAGGAACGCGATCCCCTGGTTGGCGATGACCGGGCGGCCGAACTGGCCGCGCCCCGCCGCGTACCGGACGGCGTGGTCGAGCGCGCCCTGGGCGAGGCCGACGGCGCACGCGGCGATGCCGAGCCGCCCGGCGTCCAGCGCCGCCGCCGCGATCGGGTATCCGCAGCCCTCGTCGGAGATCCGCCAGTCCTCGGGCACCCACGCGCCGTCGAAGTGCAGCCTGGCCGTGGTGGACGCGGTGAGGGCCATCTTCCGCTCGGGCGGCCCGAACTCCAGGCCGTCCATGCGGCCCTCCACGAGGAAGCAGGTCAGGCCGCCCGGGTCGCCGGTCGCGCGGGCGAACAGCACGTAGAAGTCGGCCTCGCCGCCGTGCGTGATCCACGTCTTGGTGCCGGTGATCCGGTAGCCGTCGCCGTCCGGCACCGCGAGCGTGCTGAGCCCCGCCGCGTCCGGCCCCGCGTGCTCCTCCGCCAGCGCGTACCCGCCGAGCAGGTCGCCCTCCAGCAGCTCGGGCAGCTGCTTGCGCTGCACGTCGGTGCCGCAGGCGTACAGCGGGAAGCACGACAGCGTGTGCACGCTGACGCCGACCGCGACCGACGCCCACACCGCGGCGATCTCCTCCAGCACCTGCAGGTACACCTCGTAGGGCTGTCCGCCGCCGCCGAGGTCGGGCGGGTAGGGCAGGCCGAGCAGCCCGGCGCGGCCCAGCATCCGGAAGATCTCGCGCGGGAAGGCGCCGGCCTCCTCGGCGGGCGCGGCGCGCGGCGCCAGCTCGCGGCGGGCGATGTCACGGGCGAGCGCGACCACGTCCGCCGCCTCGGGCGAGGGGAGCATGCGATCTGCGGGCATGCCCCACATCATGGCTGATCAGAGCCCACGTCGCGGGCAGAGCGGAAATGGTCTCCGCTTTGTTCGGTTTGGTTCCGGGAACAAAAGCGCCCGAGCGTGGTCAACCTTCCGCGCCCGCGTTCGCCTCTCGCCGGCCTCATCGCGCGCGCCGCGGTCAGGCGGTGAGCTCCTTCTCCAGCGGGGTGCGGAAGCGGGGGATCGCGCGGACGTCGCCGTACCAGGCGGCGATCCGCTCGGCCTCCCGCGCGACGGCCGCCTCCGCCTCCGCGCCGGCGTCCTCCAGCAGCCGGACGGCGACCTCGCCGTCCTTGCGCTGCGCCCAGCCGCCGATGATCCGCCCGTCCCACCAGACGGACGGGCCGATGTTGCCGCTGCGGTCGAACAGCAGCGGGCCGTGGCCGCCGAGGAACCAGCCGCGCTCCTGCCAGCCCATCGGGGTGGCGTCGAGCGCGGGCAGCAGCGCCACCGACGGCTCCGCCGGCGGATCGGGCTCCAGGTCGTCGGCGAGGACGAGCCCGGTCGCGCCGCCGAGGTCGACCTCCACGGTGTCGACGAGGGCGAGGGCCTTGCCGACCTCCCCGGCCGTCCAGCCCGTCCACCACTTGAGGTCGGCGACCGGCGCCGGGCCGAACGCGCGCAGCCACCGCCGGACGACCTCGGCGCGCGCCTCGTCCACCGGGACCTCCGGGACGCCGCCGGGCAGCCACGTCTCGATCGGCGCCCACCGGTACTGGCTGCTGGTCCAGCCGCCGTTCGGGCGGCCCCGCACGATGAGCCCCTCGCAGCCGAGCGTCACCAGCACCCAGGTCGTCACGCCCGTCGGCCGCGAGTACGCCTTCCCGGGCGCGGGGTCGACCTGGGTGCGCAGCTCCGGCACCGCCGCGCTGAGCTGCGCGCCGGTCGCCTCACCGCGCGCCAGCAGCGCCTGGTGCGTCGCGTCCTCCACCCGGCGGAACCAGGCCGGGACGTCCGTGATGTCGCTGCCGCGCTCGATCAGGGTCCCGTACCGCCGGCGCTGCTTGGCGGCGAGCGCGGACGCGGTGGACGCCTGCAGGGCCGGGACGAGGTCGACGGGCGCGACGAACATCGTCCGGCGCATCGCCAGCATCCGCAGCAGCGTCCGGTCGTCGTAGAGGGCGCGCTCCACGTCGGACGGCTCGGCCGTGTCGCTGCGGGCCGCGACGGACAGGAACACCGTGGCCGGGTCGGTGGCGTGCAGCACCACCAGCGACCGGGCGATCTCCGCGACATCGCCGGTGCGGGCCTCCGGGGCCAGCCGGTGCCGCCGGACGAGCCTGGCCCGCCGCTCCGCCGTGCTGATCGAACGCATGAACGAATCATAGGGGCGCGCACCGCCCCGCGCACCCGGGAGCTGGATCTTGCGCCGCGCCCGTGCTGCACTGGGCGGATGACCGGTGACGAGGCGCCCGGCCTGGTCGTGTGCGCGGCGCTGCGGCTGGAGGCCCGCGCGGTCCGGCGCGGGCTCGCCCGCGCGCCCGCCGTGGTCGTCGGCTACCGCGCGCGGCACGCCGCCCGGCTGCCCGGCTGCCGCGCCGTCGCCGTCGTCGGGTTCGGCGGCGCGCTCGACGACGGGCTCGCGCCCGGCGACGTGGTGGTGGCGGACGAGATCCGCGGCGGCGGCAAGCCCGTGCCGTGCCCCGGCGCGCGGACGCTGGCCGCCGGCCTCGCCGGGGACGGCCTGCGCGCGCACGTCGGGCCGCTCGTCACCGCGGACCGGATCGTCCGCGAGGCGGAACGGCGGGTGTGGGCGGCGGACGGGTCCCGCGTCGTCGACATGGAGTCGGCGCGCGTCGCCGCGTCGCTCCCGGACGGCGTCCCCGTCGCGGCGCTCCGCGTCGTCGTGGACGGCCCCGGCCACCCGCTGCTGCGGCCCGGCACCGTCACCCGCGGCCTGGCCGCCCGGCGCGTCCTCGCGCGCACCGGACCCGCCCTCGAACGGTGGGCCGCGGCGCTCACCTGAGCGGAACCCGCGTCAGGAGTGGCTCATCCCGTGCATCTCGCCGGACATGATGTGCCCGCCCAGATCCTTGCGGAGCGACTGCAGGGTGGCGGGAGTGCTCACCGCCACCCAGCGCGTCCCCACCAGGTACGTCCCGCCCCACGGCTTCGCCTCGTCCAGCCACGACGTCATGTCCTGGTCGCTGTCGAAGCTCACCAGCACGTACTGGCCCCGCGAGTTCCGGCAGTTGCCCTGCTGCAACTGCTGCGCCTTGCGGCGGCCGACCAGGCTGCAGCCCGTCCGCGCGGCCAGCTCGTCGAGGTTCGCCGGCGCGGCGGCCCGGTCGGCGTCGCCCGACCCGCCGGACTTCCCGGCGGCGCTGCAGCCCGCCGCCAGCGGCAGCGCCAGCACGGCGGCGACCGCCAGCGCCAGACCGGCGCGGGAGACCCCCGCCGCACGTCCGAGGTGATGCGTGGAGCCCATGGCCCGTCCTCCCGGGATGAGATGCGCGGTACGACGGGCGGTACGCGCGCGGGCCCGGAAGGGTTCAGCGGGCGCTCAGACGGCGAGACGGGCGCCCGCCGCCGCCCGCACGCCGGAGTCCTCGGCGCCGTCGTGGTGCAGCCGCTGCAGCCGGATCCGGGTCTCCTCGGTCAGCGGCGCGAACCGGGCCGCCTCCGCGCGGACGCCCTCCTGGCAGTCCCAGAGGCCCTCGATCGTGTACGACTCGGCGGTGTGCGGAGCGGTACGGGTCAAAGCGGTCACAATACGTGGTCTGAGGAAAGCGTAGGGTGATTCTGTCCAAGCGGTCTTCAGCAGCGGGACGGCCTCGCCGGCGCGGAGCCTCCCGAGCCCCTCGATCGGCCCCGCGGCGGCCTGCCACTCCCGCTTCTCCAACGCATCCCGCAACTCCTCCATCAGCAGCGGGACGTCCTGCCGGGTCCCGTATCTCGCCAGCATGCTGATCCCCATGAACGCGCACCCGCCGCGCTCGGCGGCCCACGCCCGCGCCCACGGCAGCGCCTCCGGCCCGTACTCCCGCAGCGCCCGGCACACCGCGCCGCCGAACCTGCTCGGCCGCTGCGGCAGCAGCTCCTCCGCCAGATCCAGCAGCGCCGGCGTCCGCCTCCGCCCCAACTCGAAGATCGCCGCGATCGCCCCGTCGTCCCGCCGCCGCGCCAGCTCCAGCAACTCCGCGTCCGTCCGCTCCGCCCCGCCCGGCACCGCGCCGACCGGCCGCCGCGGCCGCCCCGCCTCCCGCCGCCGCGCCAGCGCCTCCGCTATCCGCGGCTGCCGCACCGCCCAGCTCTCCAGCACCGGATTCGGACCACCCGCCACCAGCGACCCGATGTCACCGTCGTCGCACCGCGCCGCCACCAGCTCGTCCAGCCCCTCCGCCAACCGCGGATCGCCCAGCTCCACCAGCTCGTCCAGCGCGTCGAACCAGTGCGCGCCCTCCTCGGCGTACCGGCGCAGCGGCACCGCCGCCTCCCGCCGGCTCAACCGCACCAGATGCCCCAGCACCTCCAACGCCAGCCGCACCCGCCACTCGTCGCCGTCCGCATGGTCCGACGGATCCGCCAGATGCTCCGCCACCGGCCACACCGGCAACTCCAGATCCACCATCAACCGGGCGTAGTACAGCCCTCTGGCCTCACATTGCCGATCCCACCGCGGATCCCTCCGGATGCAGTCATAGACGTACTCGCCCGCGCCGGGCCTGTCCGCCGCGCGCCGCGCGGCCCTACCGAGCCCCCGCTGCAGTTGACCCCGCAGCGTGCCCGCCGATTCCAACACGACCTCGTTGCTCACCCCAGCAGAATGCGCACCGGAACAGATAACGGGCAAGTGCTTTAGCTGTGTTTTCCCAGGGGGCGACCCCCTGGAACCCCCGTCACGGTTGAGGGGCTGTTTCCCGCTCCGCTAGCGCTCCGCGCGAAACAGCCCCTCAACCGGCGGGCAGGCCCGCTGCGCTCGCTAGCGCTCGCTCCGCGTGCCTGCCCGTGAGGTGGCTGGCCTTCAACCTGCCGGGGCCGGGGTTCGAGCCAGCCGGGGCCGGGGGCGCTGACCAGGCGGGTTGGGGTTTGGCCTCCCGGGGTTTACAGGTCGCGTTGGGCTGTCCAGGAGGCGTGGAGGTCGGCGTAGACGCCGGGGCGGGCGACCAGGTCGGCGTGGGGGCCGCGCTGGACGATGCGGCCCGCGTCGAAGACGATCACCTCGTCGGCGGCCTCGGCGGTGGACAGGCGGTGCGCGATGGAGATCGCGGTGCGGCCGCGGGTCGCGCCGTCCAGGGCCCGCTGGATGCGGACCTCGGTGGCCGGGTCGACGGCGGAGGTCGCCTCGTCCAGGACGAGCAGGTCCGGGTCGGCGATGTAGGCGCGGGCCAGCGCGACGAGCTGCCGCTCGCCCGCCGACAGGGACTCGCCGCGCTGCCCGACGGGGGTGTCCAGGCCCTGGGGGAGCCCTTCCAGCCAGTCCGCGAGGCCCAGTTCCGTCACCGCGAGGGCGAGGTCCTCGTCCGTGGCGTCCGGGCGGCCGTAGCGGATGTTGTCGGCGAGGGACGCGTCGAACAGGAACCCGTCCTGCGGGACCATGACGATCCGCTCGCGCAGCGAGGAGAACCGGACGCGGTCCAGCGGCACGCCGTCGACGAGGACGCGCCCCGACACCGGGTCCATGAGGCGGGTGAGGAGCTTGGCGAACGTCGTCTTGCCCGACCCGGTCTGCCCGACGATCGCGACGCGGCTGCGCGGCGCGATCGTCGCGTTCACGTCGTGCAGGACGGGCGGGCCGCCCGGGTAGGCGAACCCGACGGAGTCGAACCGCACCTCGATCGGGCCGCGCGGCAGGGTCTCGCCGGCGTCGCCGGGGTCGGCGACGTCCGGGACGGTGTCGAGGACGCCCAGCACGCGGCGCCAGCCGGCGATGGCGTTCTGCGCGTCGTTGAGGACCTCCGTCGCCGTCTGCATCGGGCTGACGAACAGGGTGACCAGGAACAGGAACGCGACCAGCTCCCCGGCGGTCAGGTGGCCGCCGATGCCGAGCAGCGTCCCGACGACGACCACGCCGCCGGTCGCGATGGCCGCGACCAGCTCGCTCACCGGGAACGTCAGCGCGACCATCGCCTGCGCGCGCGTCTGCGTGCTGCGGAACGCGTCGACGGTGTCGTCGACGCGGCGCCCGGTGCGCTCCTCGGAGGCGTGCGCGCGGATGACCGCCGCGCCCACCACCGACTCGCTCACCGCGGCGAGCAGGTCGCCCATGCGCTCGCGCACCTGCATGTACCGGGCGGACACGAGCCGCTGGAAGCGGCGCAGCGCGAACGCCAGCGGCAGGAACGCCGCCCACACCAGCAGCGCGAGCTGCCACGAGTAGACGAGCATCAGCACGCTCGCGACGAGCAGCTGCCCGATCGACACGATGAACATCAGCCCGCCGGACTGCATGAAGTTGCTGATCTGGTCGACGTCCGTCGTCACCCGCGACACCAGCGAGCCGCGCCGCTCGCCGCTCTGCGTCAGCATCGACAGGTCGTGGACGTGCCGGAACGCCTTGACGCGCAGCCCCGCGAGCCCGCCCTCGGACGTCTTGTACAGCCGGACGTTCATCGCGTACGCGCACAGGGCCGTGAGCAGCACGGCGACGGCGCACAGCAGCACCGCCGAGCGGATGAAGCCGATGTCGGGGCCGCCGGCCCGGTCCAGGCCCTTGTCCATGGTCTGCTGCACGGCGATCGGCACCACCACCCGGCCCGCCGTGGACAGCAGCGCCAGCACCAGCGTGCCCGCCAGCCCGGCCCGGAACTCGGGGCTGAGGCGCAGGCCGCGCCGCAGCGTGCTGAGGCCGCCCTCGGTGGCCGCCGCCTCGTCGATGACCGTCACGCCAGGGCCTCCTCGCCGCCGTCGAGCGCTTCCTGTTCCGCTTCCGCCCGCTCGTAGGCGTTGACGAGGTCGCGGTACCCCTCGGACGTCTCCAGCAGCTCCGCGTGGGTGCCGCGCCCGGTGACCCGGCCGTGGTCGAGGTAGACGACCTCGTCGGCCAGCGCGATCGTGGCCTTGCGGTAGGCGACGACCACGACGGTCGCGCCGCCGCCGTCGTCGCGCAGGGACTGGGCCTCCCGCAGGCTGTGCAGGATGCGCGCCTCCACCTGCGGGTCGACGCTGGACGTCGCGTCGTCCAGGACGAGCAGCCGGGGGCGCCGCACCAGCGCGCGCGCCAGCGCGAGCCGCTGCCGCTGGCCGCCGGACAGCGACGCGCCGCGCTCGCCGACGCGGGTGTCGAGCCCGTCGGCGAGGGCCGCGACGAACCCGTCGGCCTGCGCGAGCCGCAGCGCCTCCCAGACGCGCTCGTCGGGGACGTCCAGGCCGAGTGTCACGTTCCCGCGGACGGTGTCGTCGAACAGGAACGTCTGCTGCGGGACGAGCGCGGCGGTCTCCGCGACGCCGCCCTTGCGGACGTCCCGCAGGTCCACGCCGTCCAGCAGGACCGACCCGTCCGCCGGGTCGACCAGCCGGACCAGCAGCGAGGTGAGCGTCGACTTGCCGGACCCGGTCGGCCCGACGACCGCGACGGTCCGGCCGGGGGAGGCGGTGAACGACACGTCGTGCAGGACCTCGCGGTCGCCGTCGGCGCCCTCGTAGGCGAACCGGACGTCGCGGACCTCCAGCGCGGCGGCCTTGTCCTCGCCGAGCGCCGCGTCGCCGAACGGCAGCGAGCCCGTCGCGTCCAGCACGCCGCGGACCCGCTGCCAGCCGACGACGCTGCGCGGCACCTCCGCCAGCACCCAGCCGAGCGCGCGGATCGGCCACGACAGCAGCGTGAACAGGTAGGCGACGTGGACCAGGTCGCCGGCCGTCATCGCGCCGGACTCCAGCCGCACCGACCCGATCAGCAGGACGGCGAGCACGCCGAGGTTCGGCAGCGCCTCCAGGACGGGGTCGAACAGGCCGCGGATCCGGCCGACCGCGATGTTGGCGTCGCGCAGCTCGTGCGCCCGCTCCCGGAACCGCTCGGTCTCCGCCTCCTCGCGGCCGAGGGTCTTGACGACCAGGCCGCCCTCGAAGCTCTCGTGCGCGACCTCGCTGACCTCGGCGCGCAGCTGCTGCGCCCGGGTCGCGACGGGCGCGAGCCGGCGCTGGTACACCACGTTGATCAGCGCGATCGCCGGGAAGATCAGGAAGCCGACGGCGGCGATCGCGACGTCGGTGAGCAGGATCGACACGGCGGCGATCAGCAGCATGAACACCACGCCGACGGCCATCGGCAGCGGCGCGATCGGCGCCCACACCGCCTCGACGTCGGCGTTGGCGTTGGACAGCAGCTGCCCGGTCGGGTGCCGGTGGTGCCAGGCGAGCGGCAGCCGCAAATACTGCCGGGTCACCGACCGCCGGTAGGCGGCCTGCATCCGGTACTGCATCAGCCCCGCGTAGAAGCGGCGGCCCGCGACGCCGAGCGACTTCAGCAGCGCGACCCCGATGATCGCCGCCGCGGCGCCGGACAGCGCCCCGGCGGTGGTGCGCCCCTCCCGGAACGCCGGGAGGACGACGGTCTGGGTCGCCCAGCCGAGCACCTGGGCGGTCGCGACGGTCATCGCCGCGTAGACCGCGCTGGCGATCACCGAGACGGTGAACACCCGCGGTTCGGCGCGGACGGCGACCCACAGCACCCGCAGTCCTTCGCGCAGGACATGGGGGGACACGCGTCTGGACGCAGGCGGCACGGTTACTCCTCGATCACGGCACGGCGACCCGCGGTGATGCCCCCTGCGTGTGGGGATGTGGGGGTTCCGCGGGCCTGACTAGTCCCTACCATGCGGCCCTGACGCTTATTCCCGACCCGGCTCCCGCGGCCTACGATCATCCGATGAGCACGCCCGAGGACGACCCCGTCCGGCGCGAGCGCGGCCTGTTGGCCGGCGCCCTGGCCGAGGCGGGCGCCGACGCGCCCACCAGGTGCGGCGGCTGGGACGCCCGCGACCTGGCCGCGCACCTGGTCGTCCGGGAGGGGCGGCCGGACGCCGCGCCCGGAATACTGCTGCCGCCGCTGGCCTTCTACACCGAGCGCGTCCGGCGCCGCACCGCGCGGGCCGTCCCGTTCGACCGCCTGGTGGAACGGTTTCGGCAGGGTCCGCCGAAGTTCTCGCCGTACGCGGTTCCGGGTGTGGACAAAACTGCCAACGGTGTCGAGTTCTTTGTTCACCATGAGGACATCCGCCGGGCCAGGCCGGACTGGGAGCCCAGGGACCTGTCCGGTGAACTCGAGGAACTTCTCTGGAGACGGATAAAAATTGCCCGCTTTGTCCTAAGAAAAGTTCACGTCGAGGTAACGCTGGTGCGGCCCGATGGGAGGAGCGTCCGGGTCTCCGGCGGAGCCCGCGGACGGGGCCGGAGCGGGGGCGGCGGCGGCTCGGGCCCCGTGCGGGTCCACGGACCCGTAGGGGAGTTGGTCCTGTGGGCGCTCGGCCGTACGGACGTCGCGAAGGTCCGCCTCACGGGGCCCACGGACTCTGTCAAGACCCTGACCGAGACCGGTTGGAGTCTTTAACGGGCAGGTAACGGCAGGGTTCGCTGAGAGGCGAAACGCAAGCCTTCCCGCTCCTGCGTTTTACGCGGAACCGGTGATACGGTGGTGCGGTCGGTTGCAGTCGTGGTTCTCGATCGTTTGTCCAGACGCCCGCGGACTGATGGCAGCGGGCGTTTTGGCTTTTCCGGGACCGTACCGGGGGCGAGAGCGTTCCGCAGCGACCGCGCCGGGCCCGCGAGGTGTGGGCCCGTGTTTTGCCGCAAGGAGAAAGACATGCCCCAGCAGGGCACCGTGAAGTGGTTCAACGCCGAGAAGGGCTTCGGCTTCATCGCCGTGGACGGCGGCGGGCCGGACGTCTTCGTGCACTACTCGGCGATCCAGTCCTCCGGGTACCGCACGCTGGACGAGAACCAGCGCGTCCAGTTCGAGGTGACGCAGGGTAACCGGGGTCCCCAGGCCGACCAGGTCGTCCCCCTGTAAGACCCGCAGTCGTACGTCTGGGCCCGGTCTCCCCGGCAGGGGAGGGCGGGCCCTTTCGTGTCCCGCGGCGCGGGGGCCGCGCCCGGCGCCGCCGGGTCCGTCGCGGGTACCGGGAACCACCCGGCACAATGGACGTCATGTCCGTTCCCTCGTCCAACCTGGACCCCAAGATCGCCGAGCGGCTGAAGCGCGACGCCAACGGCCTGGTGCCCGCGATCGCGCAGCAGTACGACACCGGCGAGGTGCTCATGCTCGGCTGGATGGACGACGAGGCCCTGCACCGCACCCTCACCACCGGCCGCTGCACCTACTGGTCGCGCAGCCGCCGGGAGTACTGGGTGAAGGGCGAGACCTCCGGCCACCAGCAGTGGGTCAAGTCCGTCGCGCTCGACTGCGACGCCGACGCGATCCTGGTCAAGGTGGACCAGGTCGGCGCGGCCTGCCACACCGGCGACCGCACCTGCTGGGACGCCGACGTGCTCGACGCCGTGGTCGGGGAACGCCCTGACGCGCGCTCATGACCCCCGGGCGTGAGCGCGGCCTCACCGCGCTGCTGTGCGCCGCCGGGGCGGGCCTGGCCCTGCTCGCCGGCGGCCGCCCCTGGGCCACCGTCAAGGCCGAGGACGCCATCACGCCGTTCTCCCAGCACCTGACCGGCCACGACCTCGGCGGCACCGCGACCGCGCTCGCCTGGGCAGGCCTCGCCGGGCTCGCCGCCCTGTTCGCCACCCGCGGCCGCGTCCGGTCCGGCGTCGGCGTCCTCATCGCCCTGTTCGGCGCCGGCGTCGTCTACGGCTCCGCCGCCGCCGTCCAGCGCGCCCACGTGCTGTCGGTCGCCGGGGACAGGAGCGCCCTGCTGAAGATCGGCGCGCACCCCGCGCTGGACGTGAACCTGTGGTGGATGGCGTCGGTCACCGGCGGCGTCCTCCTCGTCGCCGGCGGCCTGGTCGCGGCGGCCCGCGGCGCCCGCTGGCCGGGCATGTCCGCCCGCTACGAACGGGACGGCGCCCCCGCGTCCCGCCCCGCCGCCCCCCGGAAGGACGCCGCGTCCGGCGCCCCCGAGCAGGACCCGTCCGCGCTGTGGAAGTCGCTCGACCGCGGCGAGGACCCGACCGCCCGCGACGCGGCCCGGGAGCCGTCCGAGGAGGAGCCCGGGAGCCCGGCGGCCGGGGAACCGGACGCCCGGAAGGCCGGTGACCCCGCCGCCCCCCGGAACGGCCGGCCGTGACCGCCGACGGCCTGGTCCTGGTCGCCGAGCACGATCCCGCCGTCGCCGAACTCCAGCGCCGCTACCTGGCCCGCGAGGGCTACGAGGTGCGGATCGAGGCCGACCCGAGCCGCGCGCCCGCCGCCGCCGAACGCGCCCGCCCCGACGTCGTCGTCCTCGACCTGTCCGCCAGCGCGCTGCCCGCCGACCTGTACCGCCGCGTCGCCGAGGCGGCCCTCCCCGCGCCCGTCGTCGCCGTCACCGGCCCCCTCGACCCGGCGATCGCCCGCCACCTCGGCGAGCACCGCGTGGAGCGCCCCTTCGGGCCCCGCGTGCTGGTCGCCGCCGTCGCCGACGCGCTGCGCCGCCGCGGCCCCCTGCCCGCCCCCGGGCCGCTGCGCGCCGGGCCCGTCGCCCTCGACCCCGACCGCCGCACCGCCGCGGTGAGCGACCACCGCGTCGCGCTCACCGTCACCGAGTTCGACCTCCTCGCGTTCCTCATGGCCAACCCCGGCCGCGTCTTCACCCGCGAGCAGCTCCTCGACGCCGCCTGGGGCCCCGGCGCCGGCGCGGGCAGCCGCACCGTCGACGTCCACGTCGCCCAGCTCCGCGCCAAGCTCGGCCACGACAACCCCATCCGCACCGTCCGCGGCGTGGGATACGTGCTCGACGCATAGCGGACTTCCAGCGGAGCGGCCTTATGGTGGGGGCGTGAGCCGTCCCGCCGTCCACGCGCATCCCCACCCGGCCGGTGGAGGCGAGCGCAAGAGCCCGGTGCGGGCGCTGATGCCGCACGGGATCGTCCTGGCCGGGGCCGCCGCGGCGACGGCGCTGGTCGCGGTCGTCGACCCGAACCAGCCCGGCCACTACCCCACGTGCCCGTTCCTCGCCATGACCGGCTACTACTGCCCGGGCTGCGGCGCGATGCGGCTCGTCAACGCGCTCGCGCACGGGCACGTCGGCACCGCGTTCGGGTTCAACCCGCTGCTGTTCCTGCTGCTGCCCGTCCTCGGCTACCTGTACGTCCGCTGGACGGTGCTGAGCGTCCGGGGCCGGCCGATGTGGTCGGCGCTGTTCCGGCCGGTCGCGGTGTACTCCTTCGTCGGCGTCGTGGCCGTCTACTGGATCGTGCGGAACCTGCCGTTCGCGCACGCCCTGGCGCCCTGACCCGCGGGCGGCGCCGCGGACCGCGGGACCGCCGCGCCCCGCGGACGTCCCGGACCCCTCCCGGGTGCGAGGACCGTCGGCGGGGGCGGCTACGATCGGTGCACGGATCGACCTGAAATAGGGGGCCTACCACTTGAGCGTCTTGGACGAGATCATCGACGGCGTCCGGGCCGATCTCGCCGAACGGCAGCGGGAGGTGCCGCTCGGCGCGCTGAAGGAGAAGGCCGCCGCCGCCCCGGCCCCCCGCGACGCCCTCGGCGCGCTGCGCGGGCCCGGCGTGTCGGTCATCGCCGAGGTCAAGCGCAGCAGCCCGTCCAAGGGCGCGCTCGCCGCGATCGCCGACCCCGCCGCCCTCGCCCGCGACTACGAGGCCGGCGGCGCGAAGGTGATCAGCGTGCTGACCGAGCGGCGCCGCTTCGGCGGCAGCCTGCAGGACCTCGCGGACGTCCGCGCCAACGTCGACGTCTCCGTCCTGCGCAAGGACTTCATCGTCACCTCCTACCAGCTGTGGGAGGCGCGCGCGTACGGCGCCGACATGGCGCTGCTGATCGTCGCCGCGCTGGAGCAGGACGCGCTCGTGTCGCTGGTCGAGCGGGCCGAGTCGATCGGGCTGCTCCCGCTCGTCGAGGTGCACACCGAGGAGGAGGCCGCCCGCGCGGTGGACGCGGGCGCCAAGGTCATCGGCGTGAACGCGCGCGACCTGCGCACCCTGAAGGTCGACCGGGGCGTCTTCGCCCGCGTCGCGCCCGCGATCCCCAAGCCCGTCGTGAAGATCGCCGAGTCCGGCGTGCGGGGCCCGCACGACCTGCTCGCCTACGCCTCCAGCGGCGCGGACGCGGTGCTGGTGGGGGAGAGCCTGGTCATCGGCCGCGACCCGCGGACCGCGGTCGCCGACCTGGTCGCGGCCGGCGCGCACCCGGCGCTGCGGCAGAGCGGCTGACCGGTGCCGGCGGGAACTCGGTACGCTACGGTCATGCCCGCAGAGCCGCTCCACGAGCGATGGCGGGGCCTCGCCGCATCTCACTGAGACTGTCCGACGCAGGCCCCTTACGCATGACAGGACGCGTTTTCCCATGACCATCGACAGTGCGGCGCGCGCTGCCGCCGTGCCCGACGCCACCGGCCACTTCGGCCGCTTCGGCGGCCGGTTCGCCCCCGAGGCGCTGATGGCGGCCCTGGACGAGCTGACCCGCGAGTTCGAGACCGCCAAGAAGGACCCGGCCTTCACCGCCGAGCTGGACGACCTGCTCGCCAACTACGCGGGCCGGCCGAGCCTGCTGACCGAGGCGAAGCGGTTCGCCGAGCACGCGGGCGGCGCCCGCGTGCTGCTGAAGCGCGAGGACCTCAACCACACCGGCTCCCACAAGATCAACAACGTGCTCGGGCAGGCGCTGCTCACCCGGCGGATGGGCAAGACCCGGGTGATCGCCGAGACCGGCGCCGGCCAGCACGGCGTCGCGACCGCCACCGCCGCCGCCCTGCTCGGCCTCGACTGCACCGTCTACATGGGCGAGGTCGACACCGAGCGGCAGGCCCTCAACGTCGCGCGGATGCGGATGCTCGGCGCCGAGGTCGTCCCGGTGCGGACCGGCAGCCGCACCCTCAAGGACGCCTGCAACGAGGCGTTCCGCGACTGGGTCGCGAGCGTGGAGGACACGCACTACTGCATCGGCTCGGTGATGGGCCCGCACCCGTTCCCGATGATGGTCCGCGACTTCCAGCGGATCATCGGCGTGGAGGCGCGGCGGCAGTGCCTCGAGCTGACCGGCGCCCTGCCGGACGCGGTCGTCGCGTGCGTCGGCGGCGGCTCCAACGCCATCGGCATGTTCCACGCCTTCGTCCCCGACGAGTCCGTCCGGCTGTACGGGTTCGAGGCGGGCGGCGACGGCGTCGCGTCCGGCAAGCACGCCGCGACGCTCGTCGGCGGCTCCCTCGGCGTCATCCACGGCATGCGCACCTACCTGCTGCAGGACGACGACGGCCAGACCCTCGAGACCCACTCGATCTCCGCCGGCCTCGACTACCCCGGCGTCGGCCCCGAGCACTCCTGGCTGCACGACTCCGGCCGCGCCGAGTACCGCGAGATCACCGACGCCGAGGCGATGGAGGCGTTCTCGCTGCTGTGCCGCACCGAGGGCATCATCCCGGCGATCGAGTCCGCGCACGCGCTGGCCGGCGCGCTCAAGGTCGGCAGGGAGCTGGGCCCGGACGCCGTGATCGCGGTGTGCCTGTCCGGCCGCGGCGACAAGGACATGCACACGGCCGCGTCCTTCTTCGGCCTGATGCCCGAGGGAGAGGCGCAGTGACCGTCAAGGACGCCTACGACAAGGCCAAAGCCGAGAATCGCGCCGCGCTCGTCGGCTACCTGCCGGCCGGCTTCCCGTCCTTCGAGGGCGCGATCGAGGCCGCGAAGACCATGGTCGACGCCGGCTGCGACGTCATCGAGATCGGGCTGCCCTACACCGACCCGATGATGGACGGCCCCACCATCCAGGACGCCGTCCACCGGGCCCTCGTCGGGGGCGTCCGCGTCGCCGACGTGTTCCGCACCGTCGAGGCCGTCGCCGCCACCGGCGTCCCGACGCTGGTCATGACGTACTGGAACCCCGTGGACCGGCACGGCGTCGGCGCGTTCGCCCGCGACCTCGCCAGTGCCGGCGGCGCCGGGCTGATCACCCCCGACCTCACGCCCGAGGAGGGCGGCGAGTGGCTCGAGGCCGCCGACGAGCACGGCCTCGACCGGGTGTTCCTCGTCGCGCTCAGCTCCACCGACGCGCGCATCGAGGCCATCACCGCGCAGTGCCGCGGGTTCGTCTACGCGGCGTCGCTGATGGGCGTCACCGGCGCCCGCAACGCCGTCGACACCGGCGCGCCGCGGCTCGTCGAGCGCACCCGGGAGATCATCGGCCGGTCCGGCCGGGACCTGCCGGTCGGGCTCGGCCTCGGGGTCGGCAACGGCGCGCAGGCCGCCGAGGTCGCCGGCTTCGCCGACGGCGTGATCGTCGGCTCGGCGTTCATCCGCCGGCTGCTGGACGCCCCGGACCTCGCCACCGGCCTCGCCGGCGTCCGCGCCCTCACCGGGGAACTGGCCGAGGGCGTCCGCAAGGGCCGCTGAACCGCCCTCCGGAGAACGATCATCGAGAACGTCCGCGGAGACGGGTCCCGCCCGTCTCCGCGGACGTTTTACCTCGTTCCGGGAACTCCCCGTCACCGCCGTCCGGTTCATGCTTGAGACGGCCTCCCGCTCCCGTAAGGTGTTTTCGCCGGCGGAGGCCGTCCCGGAAGGATCCACGATGACGCAAGAGATGACGGCGCGGGAACGCGCGACGGCGGCGGCGCCCGTCCCGGCCGCGTGGTACCAGGCCCTCGCCTGGCTGCTGACCCTCGCCGGGCTCGGCATCTCCGTCTACCTGACGATCACGCACTACGACCAGGGCGCGCTGGTGTGCTCGGCCACCAGCACGGTGGACTGCCACGCGGTCACCACCAGCGAGTACTCCGAGCTCCTCGGCATCCCCATGCCGCTGTACGGGCTCGCGTTCTTCGTCGGGTTCGGAGCGCTGATCACCCCCTGGGCGCTGCGCTCGCCGTGGCCGCAGCTGCGCTGGGCGCGGCTGGCGGCGGTGTCGGTGGGCGTGCTCTTCGTCGTCTACCTGGTGACGGTCGAGCTGGCGGTGCTGCACAAGATCTGCCTGTGGTGCAGCGGGGTCCACGCCATCACTATCCTGCTCTTCGTTCTCGTTCTGTTCGACGAGTTCCGGCGGATCGGTCAGGTCGACTAGTCCCGCCGGACCCGCGCCGCACGCAGCACGCGCGGCCCCCATTCCTAGGAGTCCCAATGAGCAAGGCCGCACGGGAGCGGTCCGCGAGAGAGCGCCTGGCCGCCGAGCGGCGGCGGCAGGCGGCGCGGGCCAAGCAGCGGCGTCTGCTGTCCATCGTCATCGGGTCGGTGGTCGCGGTTGCGGTGATCGTGGTGGCGACCGTCCTCGTCATCGACCACAAGAACAAGAACGGCCGCGCCGAGGTCCACAAGGGCGCGCTGGCCCCCCTCAGCCGCCAGGCCGACGGCTCGATCGTGATGGCCAAGGCGGGCGTCACCAAGCCGGAGCTGGAGATCTTCGAGGACTTCCAGTGCCCGAACTGCAAGGAGTTCGAGAAGAACACCGGCTCGACCGTCGAGCAGCTCGCCGCCGAGGGCAAGGTGAAGGTCGTCTACCGGCCGTTCCACCTGTTCGGCAACAGCCCCGACCCGGTCAAGACGAACTCGCTGCGCTCCGCCGAGGCCGCGCTGTGCGTCCCCGCCGACAAGTGGATCTCCTACCACGACGCGCTGTTCCGCTTCCAGCCGGCCGAGGGCTCGAAGGGCTTCTCGCCGAAGGACCTGGTCAAGTGGGGCAAGGACATCGGGGTCTCCGACGCGAACTTCGAGAAGTGCGTCAAGGACGAGCAGAAGAAGTCCCAGGTCGACACGATGACCAACTACGCGCTGCAGACCCGCGGGGTCGACAGCACGCCGACGGTCTTCCTCGACGGGCGCAAGCTCGACACCAACGTCGTCTTCACCCCCGACGGCCTGAAGGCCGCGGTCACCGCCGCCGGCGGCGGCGCGGCCGGGAAGTGACCGTCCGCCACCCCGTCCATCGCGCCGTCCACCGCCCGAACAGCTGAACCCTCCGTGCGGCCTCACCGCGCGGGACGCCCCTCCCCACTACGCTCAGACGTGCTCGGTAACACATCGTCACGGCCGTTGGGGGATCGATGAGCAAGGCCGACAGGGAGCGTTCCGCGCGGGACCGGCTCGCGGAGGAGCGGCGGCGGACGGCGGCGCGGCAGCGGCGCAAGCGGCTGCTCGTGGTCGTGCTGGGCGCGGTGGCCGCGGCGGCCGTCGTGGTCGTCATCGTCGTCGTCGTGGTGGGGAACAACGGGGGCGGCGGCCCGTCCGCCGTGAAGTACACCGGCCCGATCGCGCCCGCGACCCGGCAGCAGGACGGCTCGGTCGCCATGGCCAACCCGGGCGTCACCACGCCCGTCCTGGACGTCTTCGAGGACTTCCAGTGCCCGGCCTGCAAGGCGATGGAGGCCCGCGTCGGCGGCACGATGAAGAAGCTCGCCGCCGAGGGCCGCGTCAAGGTCGTCTACCGGCCGTTCCAGCTGTTCCAGCAGGACCCGCTGATGTCCAACTCGCGGCGCGCCGCCAACGCCGCCGCCTGCATGCCCGCCGACCACTGGGTGAAGTACCACGACAAGCTGTACGACGAGCAGCCGCCCGAGGGCGACAAGGGCTTCGCCAACGCGGACCTGATCAAGTGGGCGGGGCAGCTCGGCGTCACCGACCCCTCGTTCGCCGCGTGCGTGAACGGCTCCCAGAAGATCGGCCAGGTCGACCAGGCCACCGCCTTCGCCGGCAAGGCGGGCGTGACCGCGACCCCGTACCTCGCGCTCAACGGCAAGCAGCTCGGCAACGACGCCCTCGCGTCTCCGGACGCCCTGCAGAAGACCATCACCAAGGCGGGCTCCGGCACCCCGCGGTCCGCCGGGGAGGCCCCCGGGCAGGGCTGAGGCGCGCCCCGCATGGTCTCGTACCGGTGTCCGTAGCGCGGCGATCGGCTGTCGGTGACGCGGACGTTTCCGTCCCATGCCGCCGGAGGCGGTAACGTCAACGGTCATGCACCCGGTCGCCTTCATCCCGAGCCCGTCGCAGGGCGTCTGGCACCTCGGACCCATCCCGCTCCGTGCCTACGCGATCATGATCATTCTCGGCATCGTCGCCGCGGTCTGGGTCGGCGAGCGACGCTGGGCGGCCAAGGGCGGCGCCCCCGGCACGATCATCGACGTGGCCGTCTGGGCGGTGCCGTTCGGCCTGGTCGGCGGCCGCCTCTACCACGTGGTCACGGACGCGCAGCGGTACTTCGGCAGCGGCGGCGACCCGGTCCGGGCCCTGGAGATCTGGAAGGGCGGCCTCGGGATCTGGGGCGCCATCGCGCTCGGCGCGGTCGGCGCGTACATCGGCTGCCGGCGGCGCGGCATCTCGATCCTCGCGCTCGCCGACGCCTGCGCGCCCGGGATCGTCCTCGCGCAGGCGATCGGCCGGTGGGGCAACTACTGGAACCAGGAGCTGTACGGCAAGCCGCTGCACACCTTCTGGGCCCTGAAGATCGACCCGAGCCACCGCCCGACGCTCGGCGACGGCCCCGCCCTGGACCCCAAGTACGAGAACATCGGCACCTACCACCCGACGTTCCTGTACGAGTCGCTGTGGTGCATCGGCGTCGCGATCCTGATCATCTGGGCCGACCGCCGCTACAAGCTCACCCACGGCCGGGCGTTCGCGCTGTACGTCGCCGCCTACACGGTGGGACGCGGCTGGATCGAGGCGCTGCGCATCGACGACGCGCACCACTTCCTCGGCCTGCGGCTGAACGACTACACCTCGATCGTGGTCTTCCTCTGCGCCGCCGCCTACCTGTACCTGGCGCGCAACAAGACCGGCCCCGAGGCCGTCGTCGGGAACGCGCCGGGGACCGCCGCACCGGCCGGTGACGCCGCGGTGGACGCGCCGGCCGGCGACGCGCCCGCGAAGGACGGGCCCGCGAAGGACCGGCCGGCGGATTACGCCGCCGAGGACGAGGACCCGAAGGCCGAGGAGGCCGGCGGAACGGCGGACGAGGCGGCCGCGGAGGCGGCCGGCCAGGACTCCGAGGAGCCCGCCCCGGACAAGGTCGAGTCCGAAAAGGCTGACTCCGAGAAGGCCGAGGCCGAGGAGGCCGAGCCCGCGTCCGCCGAGGGCGAGGCGGCGGAGCCGGATGACGCGGGCCGGTCCGCGGACGCCGTGGAGGACGCGCAGCCCGCCGAGGAGGCCCCCGCGGACGCCACCGGGACCTCGGAGGCGGAAGCGGCCCCCGAGGCGGCGGAGGAGCCCGCTGAGCGCCCGGAGGCGGCGGCGGAGCCCCGGCCGGAACCCGCGCCCGACCCGGCCTCCGCTCCGGAGCCCGAACCGGGACCCGGCGTCGCGGCCACCGTCGTGAGCAGGGAGAATGAACCGGACGGTGCCCCCGACGCTGCCGAGCGGGCAGGGAAGGGAGAGCCCGTCAAGGACGGGAAGTAGGACGACACGATGTCCGGTACGGGGGAGATGACCGGGGAGAAGTCCGGCCAGACACCGGAACTGCACCACCAGCACCGCGACGTCAGCGGCGGCTGGCTGCGGCCCGCGGTGTTCGGCGCGATGGACGGCCTGGTCTCCAACTTCGCGCTGATCGCCGGGATCGCGGGCGGCCACCAGGACCCGAAGATCGTGCTGCTGGCGGGCCTCGCGGGCCTGGCGGCGGGCGCGTTCTCGATGGCGGCGGGGGAGTACATCTCCGTCGCGTCCCAGTCGGAGCTGGCGCTCGCCGAGATCGAGATCGAGCGGCTGGAGCTGGCCCGCAACCCGGTGGCCGAGCAGCGCGAGCTGGCCGGGGTGTTCGAGGCGCGCGGCGTCGATCCGGAGACCGCCGCGGAGGTGGCGCGGCAGCTGTCGCGCAACCCCGAGGGGGCCCTGGAGGTGCACTCCAAGGAGGAGCTCGGGGTGTCCCCGGGGGACCTGCCGTCGCCGCTGCTGGCGGCGGGCTCGTCGTTCCTGTCGTTCGCGGTCGGGGCGCTGCTGCCGGTGCTGCCGTACCTGCTGGGCGCGTCCACGCTGTGGCCGGCGGCCGCGGTGGCGGCGCTGGGGCTGTTCGCCGCCGGCGCGCTGGTGTCGCGGGTGACGACGCGGGCGTGGTGGTTCGGCGGGGCGCGCCAGCTGCTGTTCGGCGCGGCGGCCGCCGCGATCACCTACGGCGTCGGCGCGCTCATCGGCACCAACGGGCTGTGATCCCGGCGGTCCCGGCGCGGTGCGAGCGCCCGCGGGCCGCCGGCCGCGCAACGAATGCGGATGAATCGCCCTTTTGGGCGCGGCGGGTGCGGCCGGACCGCTAAGCTCCGGGGCGTGATCGAGGCCCGTGACACTGGTTCCCCCGCGGCCGGACGCGACGGCGCAGGGAAGGACTTCTGGCCGGAGGACAAGCCCCGCCGGAACGTTCCGAACCCCAAGCTGCTGTACGGAGGGGCGGCCGCCGTGGTCGCCGTCGTCGTGATCGCGGTCGTCGCCGTGGTCGTCCTCGGCGGCGGAGGCGGCGACGACAAGCCCGCCGAGAAGGCGATGCCGACCGCCTACACGCCCGACTTCAGCGGCGACGGGTTCGCCAAGATCGCCCAGCGCACCGCCGACAGCCGTCCGATCACGGAGGGCGAGGCGTTCTCGGCGGACTCCAAGACCCTGAAGCAGGGCAAGTACACCCTGACGCTCGCCGCCTCCGACCTGACCTCGGACTGCAAGAGCGCGAGCTGGGGCGCGCGGCTGCAGGGCGATCTCGCCAAGTACGGCTGCTCCCAGGTGGTCCGCGCCGCCTACGTGAGCCCGGACAAGAAGTACGTCGGCCAGTTCATGGTCGTGAACCTGGCGAGCCAGGACGGCTCCGCGCAGGTGCTGCGCGACCTCGACCGGGCGACCGGCGCGGGATGGCTGACGCCGCTGCAGCCCAAGGGCGTCGCGACGTTCGGGCCGGGGTTCACCGCCGCCTACGCCAGCGTCTACGGGCACTACGCCATGGTGACGTGGGTGGAGCGCGCGGGCGGGGCGCGCCCCGACTCGCTGAACGAGATGATCGACGTCAGCCTGGTCGTCGAGAACGCCGGGGACTTCCTCTACCAGCGGCTCGACCTGGCCGGGAACGGGGCGTCGTAGCGTGCGCCCCGGGCCGCAGTAGTCCCCGCCGCCGTGGAACCCGATGACCGCGGCCGCTCTGGCGGCCGCCCGAGGCGCGCGCCGGCGAGCCGCTCAGGCCGCCGGCAGCCCGCCCCGCGCAGGGGCCAGGGCCGGACGGGCGGGCCCCGCCGGATCGGCTCGCCGCGCGACGGCGGCGCCCGGCAGGAACGTTCCGGAGGCCGCCGCCGAGGCGCCCAGGGCCACGCCGGTCCTCCCGAGCAGCCGCCCGCCGAGCAGCCCTACGCGGACGAGCCGTACGCGGATCAGCCTTACGGGGATCAGCCCTACGCCGACCCGGCCTACGCGGATCAGCCCTATACGGATCCGGCCTATGCGCAGCAAGCGTCCTACGAGGAACCGCCCTACGTAGAGCAGGGCTACCCCGAGGGCGACCCCTACCAGGGGGATCCCGCGTACCAGGACGTCCCCCACGGCGCCGAGGCTCCCGTGCGGGACGAGACGCCGGACGCCCCGTCCAGACCTGGCAGGCCCAAGAAGGCCCGGCGCCCCGGCGGGCCCGGAAGGACCGGCAGGCCCGGCAGGACCGGGATGTCGCGCCGCCGGGGCACGGCGGGCGGCAAGGGCACCGGGGGCGCCAAGGGCGCGGGGGGCGGGAAGGCCGCTCCCGGCGCGAAGCTCTACTTCGGTGCCGCCGCGGGCCTCGCCGTGCTGGTGGTGATCGGGCTGATCGCGGCCGTGGCGTTGAGCGGCGGCGGCGACGGCGGCGAGGGCGGCGACGGCGCGGCCGGCGGCGCGCCCGGCAAGCCGGCGGGCACGGCGGCGGGCAACGGCAGTTCGCCCGAGTCCTATTCGAGTTCGCCGTCGTCCTCCGCGTACGCGGGCATCGCGTCCCGGAAGACCGACGCCAAGCCGCTGACGAGCGGGGAGGCGTTCCCGTCGTCGTCCGCGAAGCTGACGGTGGACGGCACGAAGCTGCGGCTCACGATGGAGGCCAAGAAGCTCGACGGCGACTGCACCGCCGCGGTGTGGGGGCAGTCGGTGGCCGCCGATCTCGCGCGCGGCGGCTGCACACAGGCCGCGCGGGACATCTACGCCGACAGCCGGCACGGGTACGGGCTGGCCGTCGCGGTGTTCAACCTGGCGTCCTCGGCGGACGCCGACCGGTTCGTCGGCCTGCTGGACCACACGCTCGGCGGCGGGTTCGTGGTGCCGCTGCCGGCGCCCGCGCCGCTGGACCGGTTCGGGCAGGGCTTCGGGATGGCGCGGGGCCTGGCGATGGGCCACTACGCGGTGGTGTCGTGGGCGCAGCGCCTGGACGGCAAGGGCGACGCGTCGGACGGCAACCTGCTGTCGCTGCTGATCGAGGGCGGGAAGGCGCCGTCGGTGCTGGGCCGCGCCGCCGCCGCCTCCCACTGAGCCGCGCCGCCGCGTCCCACTGGGCGGCCGCGCCACCGAGCCGCGGCGTCCCACTGAGCGGGAGCCGCGGCGCCGCGCCGGCCGCGCCGGCCGCGCCCGGGAATCCTCCGGATACCCGCGCGTGTTTCAGCCGTGTTGCGTTCTCCGCTCCGTAAACCTCCCCGCCCGGTGATGATCCTCACCAGGTCAGGGCGTTATGCAACTTTCACGACCCGGTAGCCTGGTCTAAACCACTCGGAGATGACGCGCAGCCGATCGCCCCGGAGAAGTTTCGCGATCTGGTCCAGTCGGGCATGATCCCGGCAGTGATGTAATGTCATCTCACCGCAGCAGGGCCAACGTCGTCCCGGACTGCACTGACACGAAGCAGTGACACACCGACGACGACGGGAGGGTTGATGGCTGCTGCTGCCCTCACACCGGGCCGCCCCGGACCCCAGGGGCTCTACGACCCGGCGAACGAGCACGACGCCTGCGGCGTCGGCATGGTGGCCGACCTGCACGGCCGCAAGAGCCACGACATCGTCCAGAACGCCCTGACCGTCCTGAAGAACCTGGACCACCGCGGGGCCGTGGGCGCGGAGCCGGACGACGGCGACGGCGTCGGCATCCTCGTCCAGATCCCGGACGCGTTCTTCCGCGAGGAGTGCGGCTTCGCGCTGCCCGAGGCCGGCGCCTACGCGGCCGGCATCGCGTTCCTCCCCGCGGACGCCGAGGAGCGCGCCGCCGCGGTCGCGCACATCGAGACGCTGTGCGCCGAGGAGCACCTGACGGTGCTCGGCTGGCGCGAGCTCCCGCACGACCCCGCGTTCACCGGCCCGGCCGCCCGCCGGGTCATGCCGCACTTCGCGCAGCTGTTCGTCGCGCCCGCCGCCGGCGGCCCGCACGCGGGCAAGACCGGCCTGGAGCTGGACCGCGCCGTGTTCTGCATGCGCGAGCGCGCCGAGCAGGACGTCCGGGTGTACTTCCCGAGCCTGTCCAGCCGGACGATCGTCTACAAGGGGATGCTGACGACCCCGCAGCTGGAGCCGTTCTTCCCCGACCTGTCGGACCGCCGGTTCAGCAGCGCGATCGCGCTGGTGCACTCGCGGTTCTCGACCAACACGTTCCCGGCGTGGGAGCTGGCGCACCCGTACCGGTTCATCGCGCACAACGGCGAGATCAACACCGTCCGGGGCAACCGGAACTGGATGCGGGCCCGCGAGGCGCTGCTGAAGTCCGACCTGATCCCCGGCGACATCTCCCGGATCTTCCCGGTGATCGACATCGAGGCGTCCGACACCGCCTCGTTCGACGAGTGCCTGGAGCTGCTGCACCTCGGCGGCCGGTCGCTGCCGCACGCGGTGCTGATGATGATCCCTGAGGCGTGGGAGAACCACGCCGAGATGGACGCCGAGCGCCGCGCGTTCTACGAGTTCCACTCCACCCTGATGGAGGCGTGGGACGGCCCCGCCAGCGTCAGCTTCACCGACGGCACCGTCGTCGGCGCGGTGCTGGACCGCAACGGGCTGCGCCCCGGCCGCTACTGGGTGACCGACGACGGCCTGGTCGTGCTGGCCAGCGAGGCCGGCGTGCTCGACATCCCGGCCGACAAGGTGGTCCGCAAGGGCCGCCTGCAGCCCGGCAAGATCTTCCTGGTCGACACCGAGGCCGGGCGGATCGTCGAGGACGACGAGGTCAAGGCGGAGTTGGCCGCCGAGCACCCGTACGCGCAGTGGCTGCACGAGGGCCTGGTCCGGTTCGAGGAGCTGCCGCAGCGCGAGCGGGAGATCCCGACGCACGACACCCTCGTCAAGCGGCAGCAGACCTTCGGGTACACCCTGGAGGAGCAGCGGATCATCCTCGGCCCGATGGCGCGGACCGGCGCCGAGCCGATCGGGTCGATGGGCACCGACACCCCGATCGCGGTGCTGTCGGAGCGCCCGCGGCTGCTGTTCGACTACTTCAAGCAGCTGTTCGCGCAGGTCACGAACCCGCCGCTGGACGCCATCCGCGAGGAGCTCGTCACCTCGCTGCAGTCCACGCTCGGCCCGGAGGGCAACCTCCTGGAGCCCGGCCCGGACTCGTGCCGGCGGCTCGTGCTGCCCACCCCGATCCTGGACAACGACGAGCTCTCCAAGATCATCCACATCGACGACGAGGGGTCCCTGCCGCACCTGCAGGCCCACGTCGTGCACGGCCTGTACGAGGTCGCCGGCGGCGGCGAGGCCCTGGAGACCCGCCTCGAGGAGATCAACTCCGAGGTGAGCCGGGCCATCGAGGCCGGCGCGCGGATCATCGTGCTGTCGGACCGCGGCGCCGACTCGGCCCGCGCCGCGATCCCGGCGCTGCTGCTCACCGGCTCCGTCCACCACCACCTGATCCGGGAGAAGACCCGCACCAAGGTCGGCCTGGTGATCGAGACCGGCGAGGCCCGCGAGTGCCACCACATGGCGCTGCTCATCGGGTACGGCGCGTCCGCGATCAACCCGTACCTGGCGATCGAGACCGTCGAGGACATGATCCGCGGCGGCGGCCTGCCCGGCGTCGAGGCCGGCAAGGCCGTGCGGAACCTCGTGAAGGCGTACGGCAAGGGCGTCCTGAAGATCATGTCGAAGATGGGCGTGTCCACGGTCGCGTCCTACACCGGCGCGCAGATCTTCGAGGCGATCGGGCTCGGCGAGCGGGTCGTGTCCCGCTGCTTCACCGGCACCACCTCCCGGCTCGGCGGCGTCGGCTTCGACGTGCTGGCCCGCGAGGTCGCCGAGCGGCACGCCCGCGCCTACCCGCCGGGCGGGAACGAGGCCGCGCACCGCACGCTGGAGATCGGCGGCGAGTACCAGTGGCGCCGCGAGGGCGAGCCGCACCTGTTCAACCCGGACACGGTGTTCAAGCTGCAGCACGCCACCCGCACCCGCCGCTACGAGATCTTCAAGGAGTACACCTCCAAGGTCGACTCGCAGTCGCAGAAGCTGATGACCCTGCGCGGGCTGTTCAAGCTCAAGGAGGGCGCGCGGCCGCCGGTGCCGATCGAGGAGGTCGAACCGGTATCGGAGATCGTCAAGCGGTTCTCCACCGGCGCGATGTCGTACGGCTCCATCTCCGCGGAGGCGCACGAGACCCTCGCGATCGCGATGAACCGGCTCGGCGGCAAGTCCAACACCGGCGAGGGCGGCGAGGACCCGGTCCGGTTCACCCCGGACGCCAACGGCGACCTGCGCCGCAGCGCGATCAAGCAGGTCGCGTCCGGCCGGTTCGGCGTGACGTCGGAGTACCTCACCAACGCCGACGACATCCAGATCAAGATGGCGCAGGGCGCCAAGCCCGGCGAGGGCGGGCAGCTGCCCGGCCACAAGGTGTACCCGTGGATCGCCAAGACCCGGCACTCCACGCCCGGCGTCGGCCTCATCTCGCCGCCGCCGCACCACGACATCTACTCGATCGAGGACCTCGCCCAGCTCATCCACGACCTGAAGAACGCCAACCCGGCGGCGCGCGTGCACGTCAAGCTCGTCGCCGAGGTCGGGGTCGGCACGGTCGCGGCCGGGGTGTCCAAGGCGCACGCCGACGTGGTGCTGATCTCCGGGCACGACGGCGGCACCGGCGCGTCCCCGCTGACGTCGCTGAAGCACGCCGGCGCGCCCTGGGAGCTCGGCCTCGCCGAGACCCAGCAGACGCTGATGCTGAACGGCCTGCGCGACCGCATCGTCGTGCAGACCGACGGGCAGATGAAGACCGGCCGGGACGTCGTCATCGCCGCGCTCCTCGGCGCCGAGGAGTACGGCTTCGCGACCGCGCCGCTCGTGGTGTCGGGCTGCATCATGATGCGGGTCTGCCACCTCGACACCTGCCCGGTCGGCGTCGCCACCCAGAACCCGGTGCTGCGCGAGCGGTTCTCCGGCAAGCCGGAGTTCGTGGTGAACTTCTTCGAGTTCATCGCCGAGGAGGTCCGCGAGTACCTCGCCGCCCTCGGGTTCCGGACGCTGGACGAGGCGATCGGGCACGTCGACATGATCGACACCCGGGAGGCCATCGAGCACTGGAAGGCGTCCGGGCTGGACCTCGCGCCGGTGCTGCACGCGCCCGAGACCCCGTACGGGGACGCGCCGCGCCGCGTCGCCGCGCAGGACCACGGGCTGGAGAAGGCGCTCGACAACACCCTCATCCAGCTCGCCGAGGGCGCCCTCGCGTACGGCGACAAGGTCACCCTCGACCTGCCGATCCGCAACGTCAACCGGACGGTCGGCACCATGCTCGGCCACGAGGTGACCAAGAAGTGGGGCGGCGCGGGCCTGCCCGACGGCACCGTCGACGTCACCTTCACCGGCTCCGCCGGCAACTCGTTCGGCGCGTTCGTCCCGCGCGGCATCACGCTGCGGCTGGTCGGCGACGCCAACGACTACGTCGGCAAGGGCCTGTCCGGCGGGCGGCTCACGCTGCGTCCCCCCGCGGACGCCGCGTTCGCCGCCGAGGAGCAGATCATCGGCGGCAACGTGATCCTGTACGGCGCCACCTCGGGCGAGCTGTTCGCCCGCGGCGTCGTCGGGGAGCGGTTCTGCGTCCGCAACTCCGGCGCCACCGCCGTCGTCGAGGGCGTCGGCGACCACGCCTGCGAGTACATGACCGGCGGCCGCGCCGTCATCCTCGGCCGCACCGGACGCAACATCGCGGCCGGAATGTCCGGCGGCATCGCCTACGTTCTGGACCTGGTGGCCGACCGCGTCAACCGCGAGATGGTCGACCTGGAACCCCTGGACGAGGGCGACGAGGCGTTCGTCAAGGGCCTGGTCGAACGGCACCTCGCCGAGACCGGCTCGGCGGTCGCCGAGCGGCTGCTCGCGGACTGGAACGCCGCCGCGACCCGCTTCACCAAGATCATGCCGCGCGACTACCGGCGCGTCCTGGAGGCGATGGCCGAGGCCGAGGCGCAGGGACGCGACGTCGACGAGGCCGTCATGGCCGCGGCCCAGGGCTGAGAGAGGGGGATTCCCACATGGCTGACCCGAAGGGTTTCCTGACCGTCCCGCGGGAGCTCCCGAAGCGCCGCCCGGTGGACGTCCGGATCAGGAGCTGGTCGGAGGTCTACGAGAGCTTCGGCAACGACCGGCTGGAGAAGCAGGCCAGCCGCTGCATGGACTGCGGCATCCCGTTCTGCCACCAGGGCTGCCCGCTCGGCAACCTCATCCCCGAGTGGAACGACCTCGTCTACCGCAAGGACTGGCACGAGGCGATCGAGCGGCTCCACGCCACCAACAACTTCCCGGAGTTCACCGGGAGGCTGTGCCCCGCCCCGTGCGAGAGCGCCTGCGTCCTCGGCATCAACCAGGACCCGGTCGCCATCAAGCGGGTCGAGGTCGAGATCATCGACCGGGCGTTCGCCGAGGGCTGGGTGCGGCCGCAGCCGCCCGCGGTGAAGACCGGCAAGAAGGTCGCCGTGGTCGGCTCCGGCCCGTCCGGGCTCGCCGCCGCCCAGCAGCTCACCCGCGCCGGGCACGACGTCACCGTGTACGAGCGCGCCGACCGGATCGGCGGCCTGCTGCGCTACGGCATCCCCGAGTTCAAGATGGAGAAGCGGCACCTCGACCGGCGCCTCGCCCAGATGCGCGCCGAGGGCACCTCCTTCAAGACCTCGGTGAACGTCGGCGTCGACATCACCGCCGCCGAGCTGCGCGAGCGCCACGACGCCGTCGTCCTCGCGGGCGGCGCCACCGTCTGGCGCGACCTGCCCATCCCCGGGCGGGAGCTCAAGGGCGTCCACCAGGCGATGGAGTACCTCCCGCCGTCCAACAAGGTGCAGGAGGGCGACTTCGACAAGTCCCCGATCGACGCCGCGGGCAAGCACGTCGTCGTGATCGGCGGCGGCGACACCGGCGCCGACTGCATCGGCACCGCGATCCGGCAGGGCGCCGCCTCGGTCACCCAGCTGGAGATCATGCCGCGGCCGCCGGAGGAGCGCACCGGCGCCCAGCCGTGGCCGACGTACCCGATGCTGTTCAAGATGGAGAGCGCCCACGAGGAGCTCGCCGGCCTGGGCGGCGACCGGCTGTACGCGGTGTCCACCACCGAGTTCGTCGGCGACGAGGACGGCAACGTGCGGGCGCTGCGGATCGTCGAGGTCGGCGGCCCCGACACCGGCTTCAAGCCGGTCGAGGGCACCGAGCGGGAGATCCCGGCGCAGCTCGTCACCCTCGCGATGGGCTTCCTCGGCCCGCAGCGCGAGGGCCTGCTGGACCAGCTCGGCGTCGAGCTGGACCAGCGCGGCAACGTTGTCCGCGACCGCGACTACCGGACCTCGGTGGACGGGGTGTACGCGGCCGGCGACATGGGCCGCGGCCAGTCCCTGATCGTCTGGGCGATCGCCGAGGGACGCGCCGCCGCGCACGGCGTGGACCGGTTCCTCACCGGCCACACCGCCCTGCCCTACCCGATTCCGCCCACCGCGCGACCGATAGCCTGATCCGCGAACATTAGCCCGCCGCGCCTCCGGTGTCCGCCGGAGGCGCGGCGGCGTCGCGCGTACGGGGGTTCCCATGCCGACCCGGCAGATCGAGGTCACCGACTGGCACCTGGAGCAGCTCGGCCCCGCCGAACTGCGGCCCGCCCGGGTGCCGGACGTCCCCGTCGCCATCGCCCGCGCCGAAGTGCCCAGCCCCGAGCTGAGCCGCTACCTGTACACCGCGGTCGGCGGCGGCCACTACTGGACGGACCGGCTCGCCTGGACCTACGACCAGTGGCTCAACTGGCTGTCGCGCCCCGGCGTGGAGACCTGGGTCGCGCACGTCCGCGGCACCCCCGCCGGCTACGCCGAGCTCGACCCGCAGCCGGGCGGCCTCGTCGAGATCACCTGCTTCGGGCTGCTGCCCGCCTTCACCGGCCAGGGCATCGGCGGCCACCTGCTCAGCGTCGCCGCCGCCCGCGCCTGGGACCTCGCCACCCGCTGGGACGACCGCAAGCCCACCCGCCGCGTCCGGCTCACCACCAGCTCCAACGACCACCCCGCCGCGCTGAAGAACTACCAGGCCCGCGGCTTCCGCGTCTACGACGTCACCGTGGCCACCGGCACCTTCGACCACACCCCGCCGGGCCCCTGGCCCGGCGCCCGCTGACCCGGGGGACCGGCCGACGACCGCCGCCGCCGACGGACACGGTCAGCCCGCCAGCGGCACCGCCAGCTCCCGCAGCACCTCCACCAGGAGCTCCACGTCCGCGCTCGTGGTCCGCCAGTTCAACAGCGCCGGCCGGAACACCGTCATCCCCCGGTACCGGCTCGTGCCCGCATAGACGCGGCCGTCCGCGAGCAGCGCCTCGCCGAGCCGCGCGTTCAACTCGTCCAGCCGCTCCTCGGGAACGCCCGCCGGACGGTACCGGAAGCACACCACGCACAGCCGCACGGGCGCCAGCAGCTCCAGATCCGGTGCCGCCTCCACCAGCGACCCCAGATGCGCGGCCAGGTCCAGATGCCGCTCCACCATCGCCCGGTACCCGTCCCGCCCGTACGCCCGCAGCGTCGCCCAGATCGGCAGCGACCGCGCCCGCCGCGACGACTCCGGCCCCAGCATGTTGTAGTTGATCCGGTCGCCGTCATCCTCCGGCAGGTACGCCGCGCCCCACGCCCCGAACGCCCGGCTCAGCACCGACGGATCGCGGACGAACGAGAACCCGCTCTCGTACGGCACGTTCAGCCACTTGTGCCCGTCCACCGTCACCGAGTCCGCCCGCTCCACCCCCCGCGCCAGGCCCGCCGTCCGCGGCGACAGCGCCGCGAACATCCCGAACGCCCCGTCCACGTGCAGCCACGCCCCGTGCCGCTCCGCCAGGTCCGCCAGGTCCGCGACCGGATCGGAGTCGCCCGTGTTCACCTCCCCGAGGTTCGCCACGATCACCGCCCGGCCGCCCGCCTCCGCCAGCGCCGCGTCCATCGCCGCCAGATCCACCCGGCCCGCGTCGTCGCGCGCGAACACCCGCAGCGTGTCCCGCCCGCAACCGAGGATCTGCAGCGCCTTGCGCGTGCTGACGTGCACCAGCCCGCTGCTGAACACCGGCATCGCCGGCAGCCCCGCCAGCCCCTGCGACGCCGCGTCCACCCCGTGCCGGCCCGCCCACCACTGCCGCGCGCACGCCAGCCCCGTCACGTGCGCCAGCGTCGCGCTCGGCGTCAGCACCCCGCCGAACGACGCCGGCAGCCCGAACAGCTCCTTCAGCCAGCGCAGCACCACCGTCTCCGCCCGCGCCGCCAGCGGCGACGTCAGCCACAGCCCCGCCGCCTGGTCCAGCAGCGACGCCGTCCAGTCGCCCGCCATCGCCGCCGGCGTCGACCCGCCCACCACGAAATGGAAGAACCGCGGACCGGACGAGTGCGTCGCCGCCGCCGTCCCCACCCGCACCAACCGCCCGACCGCCGCCGGCGCCCCCTCGCCCCGCTCCGGCAGCGGCCCGTCCAACTCGTCCAGCAGGACGTCCATCGCCCGGTCGTGCACCGGGCGCTCCGCCAGCCCGTCCAGGTACGGCCCCGCCGCCTCCACGACCGGACCCAGCGCGGCGGCCGCCCTGTCATGTTCGTCCAGAGGATCGCTCATGGCACCAGCAGACCACACGAACCGCCCGACGGATCACCGTCATCCGCTTGTGGGGAACGTACGGGTCCGCTACCGTCCCGCCCCATCCCCGCGCGGGACACCAGGGGCCCGGTCGCCCACCGCTGGGGCGGCCGGGCCCACCGCGTCCGATTCCTCCAAGACCGGCCTCACCCCACCGCCCTACGGTGAGGCCCCATGAGAACGCTCAACGCCACCGACCTCGCCCGCGCCCGGGAGTTCATGCGGCGCAACGCCCGCGTCATCGACCGCCGCCGCTTCGACCTCCACTTCCACGGCGCCCCCGCCGCACCCCTCCTCGCCGCCCTCGCCGCCTACGAGAACCCCGACGGCGGCTACGGCCACGCCCTCGAACCCGACCTGCGCGGCGAGGCGAGCCAGCCCGCCGCCGCCCAGCACGCCCTCGACGTCCTCCACGAGGCCGGCGCCGACGACCACCCCGCCGTCGACCGCATCGCCGCCCACCTCGCCGCCATCACCACCCCGGACGGGGGAGTGCCCTTCGTCCTGCCCGCCGTCCACGACGCCCCCCACGCGCCCTGGTGGCAGACCCCCGACGACCCGCCCGCCGCGATCAACCCCACCGCCGCCCTCGCCGGCCGGCTCCACCGCGCCCGGTCACGCCACCCCTGGCTCGACACCGCCACCGCCTTCTGCTGGCGCCACCTCGACGACCCGCCCGCCGACCCCGGCCCCTACGACGTCCTCGCCCTGCTCGCCTTCCTCGACCACGTGCCCGACCGCGCCCGCGCCGAAGCCGCCTTCACCCGCCTGCGCGACACCTTCGCCGACCGCGCCCGCAGCGACCACCAAGACCCCCTCGACTTCGCCCCCGCACCCGGCGGATACGGGCACCGCCTCCTCGGCGACACCGCCATCGAGGCCGCGCTCGACGCCCTCATCGACGCCCAGGACGAGGACGGCGGCTGGGACGTCCGCTTCCTCATCTGGACCCCCGCCACCCGCCCCGAATGGCGCGGACACGTCACCGTCGAACGGCTCAAAACCCTGCGCGCCTACGGCCGCCTCAAACCCTGACCTCCGCCCCGCGGCCCGGCCTCGGCGGACGCCCTCCCCACCCACCCGGCGGCGTCCGCCTCACAACAGGACCCGGACGGGAGCCCCCGCCAGCGCCCGCACCTCGTTCGCGAGATGCGGCTGATCGGCATACCCCGCCGCCTGCGCCACGTCCGCCAGCGCCATCCCCGAGCGCGCCAACCCCAGCGCCCGCTGGAACCGCAGCACCCGCTGCAGCGTCTTCGGCCCGTACCCGAACGCCGCCAGCGAACGCCGCCGCAACTGCCGCTCACCCAGCCCCACCGCGTCCGCCACCTCGCGCACCGACCCGCCGGCGAGCCCCGCCACCACCACCGGAACCAGCGGATCCACCGGCCCCGCCAGCGCCGCCCGCGCCCGCACACCCGCCACCAGCACGGCACGCCGCGCCTCCCGCGACCCGGCCCCGGCCACCGCGTCCGCCAGCTCGTCCGCCGCCCCGCCCCACAGGTCCCGCAGCGGCCCCCGCCCGTCCCGCAGCGCGTCCGCCGGCACCCCCAGCACCGGCGGCGCCGCCCCCGGCCCGAACCGCACCGCCACCATCTCCGCCCCCGGACGCAGCGCCGCCGGCATCGGACCCGTGTCCGGGCCCGCCACCTGGATCCCGTCCGCCGACCAGATCACGTCCACGCACCCGTCCGGCACCACCCGCTGCACGAACGGCTCCGCACCCGCCGGCAGCGCGGCCGTCCACGAGCAGACCAGCCCCGCCCCGCGCTCGGGGACCTCGCGATAGCCCGTGGGATTCATCACCCCTGCATACCACCCGCCTCCCCGGGCAGAGGACGCGAAGAACCGAATGGGAGGAACAGAACATGCCGTCCGATCTCCAGGGCAAGACCATCGCCTTCCTCTGCGCCCCCGAAGGCACCGAGCAGGTCGAGCTCACCGAACCGTGGAAGGCCGTCGAGCAGGCCGGCGCCACCCCGCGCCTCGTCTCCACCCAGTCCGGCCGCCTCCAGGCCTTCGACCACCTCGACAAGGCCGACACCTTCCCCGTCGACACCACCGTGGACGTCTCCGACCACACCGAGTTCGACGGCCTCCTGCTGCCCGGCGGCGTCGCCAACCCCGACTTCCTCCGCACCCAGCCCAAGGCCGTCGCGTTCGCCAAGTCGTTCTTCGACGCCGGCAAGCCCGTCGCCGTCATCTGCCACGGGCCGTGGACGCTCATCGAGGCCGACGTCGTCCGGGGCCGCACCATGACGTCCTGGCCCAGCCTCCAGACGGACCTGCGCAACGCCGGCGCGACATGGGTCGACGAGGAGGTCGAGGTCTGCGAGGCCGGCCCCAACGTGCTCGTCAGCAGCCGCAAGCCCGGCGATCTCAAGGCCTTCTGCCAGGCCGCCGTCGACGCCTTCGGACGGTGACCGGGCGGCCATGGTCTAGACCTCTGACCTAGACCATTCGGTGAACCTTGGGCGACCGCATCCTGCACGAATATCCGTACCAACGGGTAACTAAGTACGGTTGTGACGTGACCCGTCGAGCGAAGATAGTCAGCACCATCGGTCCCGCCTGCTCCAGCACGGAGCAGATCCACGCCCTCGTCGAAGCCGGCATCGACGTCGCCCGGCTCAACATGAGCCACGGCGAGCACGCCGTACACGAAGAGGTCTACCACCGGATCAGAGCGGCCGCCGAGGCCACCGGACGCGGCGTCGGCATCCTGGCGGACCTCCAGGGCCCCAAGATCCGCATCGGGCGGTTCCCGGACGGCCCCGTCCGCCTCACGCTCGGCGACGAGTTCACCATCACCACCGAGGACGTCCCGGGCACCCGCCGCGAGGTCTCCACCACCTACCAGGGCCTGCCCGGCGACGTCGGCCCCGGCGACACCGTCCTCATCGACGACGGCCGCGTCGCCCTCGAGGTCACCGCCGTCGACGGCCCCCGCGTCCGCACCACCGTCACGGTCGGCGGCATGGTGTCCGACAACAAGGGCCTCAACCTGCCCGGCGTCCCCGTCAGCGTCCCCGCCCTCACCGAGAAGGACGAGACCGACCTGCGCTGGGCCCTGCGCCTCGGCGTCGACCTCGTCGCCCTCTCCTTCGTCCGCACCCCCGCCGACGCCGACATCTGCTACCAGATCATGGAAGAGGAGGGCGTCCGCGTCCCCCTCATCGGCAAGATCGAGAAGCCGCAGGCCGTCGAACTCCTCCCCGAGATCGTCGCCGCCTTCGACGGCATCATGGTCGCCCGCGGCGACCTCGGCGTCGAACTCCCCCTCGAACAGGTCCCGATGGTCCAGAAGCGCGCCATCGAACTCTGCCGCGAGAAGGCCCGCCCCGTCATCGTCGCCACCCAGATGCTCGAATCCATGATCTCCGCGCCGCGCCCCACCCGCGCCGAGACCTCCGACGTCGCCAACGCCGTCTTCGAGGGCGCCGACGCCGTCATGCTCTCCGGCGAGACCAGCGTCGGCCAGTACCCGATCGAGTCCGTCCGCACCATGAGCCGCATCGTGGAGACCGCCGAGCAGGCCACCCTGCACGCCACCCACACCCTGCAGCGCATGCCCGAGACCGTCGGCGGCGCCATCGCCCGCGCCGCCGCCGAGGTCGGCGCGATCGTCGGCGCCGAGGCCCTCGCCGCCTTCACCATGTCCGGCGAGACCGCCCGCCGCCTGTCCCGCTACCGCTCCCCGATCCCGCTGCTCGCCTTCACCTCGGTCCCCGCCGTCCGGGGACGGCTCGCGCACGTCTGGGGCGTCGAGACCTTCATCGTCCCCCAGGTCGACCACACCGACGCCATGTTCCGCCAGGTCGAGCAGGCCCTCCTCGAACTCGGCCGCTGCCAGAAGGGCGACAAGGTCGTCGTCGTCGCCGGCTCGCCCCCCGGCACCCCCGGCTCCACCAACGCCCTCCAGGTCCTCAACATCGGCGAGGGCCACTGACCCGGCGCCGACCGGCCGCCGACCCGCAAGGGCCGGCCCGGCCGGCCGCGCGCCGCTCCAGGCGTTGATCACCGCCGGGTCTCATTTGCACGACGCTCCGGCCACCACGTCAACCATCAATACTTGGCCCCCACGAACTCGTCCAGCCGAGCCGCCGCCTCCCGCCTGGCCACCGAGAAGTTCCTCTCGGTCATCTGCGTCCACTCGATTCCGAGGCGGTCCAGCGCGTCGGTGAACAGCCGCTGGATGTCCAGCGAGGCGTTCGCGAAGTTGTAGCGCGGGTACTCGTACCAGCGGTCTCCGTCCTTGAGACGCTTGCGCACGCGGTTCGTGGTCCGGCACCCGTCCGAGTGGATCAACCCTCGGACGAACTCCTCGGTGCACTCGTCGACGATCTCTCGCTGCCACCCGGCCAGCTCGATCTTCCGCGTGTGCTTCATGCCCGGGCCATGCTGGGGGAAGAGGCAGGGCCAGTGCTTGGAGTACGAGCCCACCATCGTGCAGCCGGGCTTCTGGCGGCGTCCAACGCGGTTGGACGGCATTACCGAGCGCATGGCGTCGGCAGCCGCTTCGATCAGGCCGGGCCAGGTGTCGGCGCAGGCGATCTCCAGCCGGTGGACGCCGTTCGGCTGTCGCGCGATGTGGCCATCGCCGAGGTAGAGCCCCAGGAGGTAGGCATAATCTCGGCTCTCGAGCGGGCGGCCGAAGCACCGGGGACAGTCGCGTCTGATGCGACGGTCGGACCTTGCGAGAAGGGATTCCGCATGTGCTGAAAGAGGGCCGCTTGCCGGAGGGCGGGTTTGGTGTCCGAGGTCGGCGATTGCCAGTTTGGCCCGCCAACGACGAAGCGTTGTGACGTTGATCTTCCACTCGGCGGCGATCTCATGGTCCGTCTTGGCGGGCGAGGAGAGTCGGCGGCGAAGCTCTTCGTGGTCATCCGTGTTCATGGAGTAATGCTCTCGCCAGGCTCTGACAAAACCATGGGCGGCAAGGCGCGCGGCCGTGGTCAAGGCGGCCTCGACCGGCTATGAGCTCCCCGACGTCGGCGCTAGTGAAGGGGTGGCCCTTGGGGCGCTGCGGTGGTGCAACTGTCGCGAAAGCGAAAGATCGATGAACTCGAATGCAGCGTTCAGGGTGGACGTTCGACGCCCTGACGTGCAGAAAAGTGCCCCGGGTGGGACTCGAACCCACACTGTACGGGTTTTGAATCCGCTCCCTACTGCCAATTGGGGTACCGGGGCATCTTCCCGGCATACGGGAAGAAAGGGACTTGCCTGGCCAGCCGGGCAGGGCCGACGGTGACCAGGGTAGCGGGTTCGGTAGGCTCGTGCGCGTGGAGAGCGCTCGGCGAGTTGTGATCGCGGAAGACGAGGCCCTGATCCGGCTGGACCTGAAGGAGATGCTTCAGGAGGACGGCTACGAGGTCGTGGGCGAGGCCGGGGACGGGGAGACCGCGGTCCGGCTGGCCGGCGAGCTCAAGCCCGATCTGGTGATCCTGGACGTGAAGATGCCCGTCCTGGACGGCATCTCGGCGGCGGAGCGGATCTCGGCGGACCGGATCGCGCCGGTGGTGATCCTTACGGCGTTCTCCCAGCGCGAGCTCGTCCAGCGGGCCACCGAGGCGGGCGCGATGGCCTACCTCGTCAAGCCGTTCGCCAAGACCGACCTCGCGCCCGCCATCGAGATGGCGGTGAGCCGGTACACCGAGCTGCGGGCGCTGGAGGCCGAGGTCGCGGGGCTGCAGGAGCGGCTGGAGACCCGCAAGGTGGTGGACCGGGCGAAGGGGCTGCTGCAGGAGGCGAACGGCTGGTCCGAGCCCGAGGCGTTCCGGTGGATCCAGAAGACCTCGATGGACCGCAGGCTCACCATGAGGGCCGTGGCGGAGGCCGTGGTGGCGGGCGCCACCGGCACCGCGGGCGGTGCCGCGAACGGCGAGGGCGAGCCCTCCGCGGGCTGACCGTCTGCCCTGTCATCCGGCGCGTTGTCAAGGTCCAATGCGCCCGTGCCGGACCGGCCATGGTCGGCACGCTCCGTAATCGTGCCTGGCAAAACGGGGGAACCGATGGGCACGGGGGCGTAACGAACCAATAACCCTTCGATCCGGGGGTGCTGATCTGGGTCGGGTCCACGGTGTACGACATAGCTGGTCCCCGAGTGACCGATATCTCCTCCCGGGAGCGGTCGGCGTCGGGGCATGACTCGTACCCGATCCGGTGCGGATCCGGATGTGAAAGGTTGGGCACCTTGCGGCGCAACAGGATGAGGGTGACCGGCGCTATCGCGCTGGGAGCGGCGATGGCGCTGGGCGCCGCCGCCTGCGGTTCGGGAGACAGCGGCGGTGGCAAGGATCTGACGATCGCCTACATCGGTGTCCAGACCGGCGACAACTCCCCTGAGCTCGGGATCAACATCTCCAACGCGGTGAAGCTGGCGATCGACCAGTACAACGCCACGAACCCGAAGAAGAAGGTCAAGTTCAAGATCTACGACACCAAGGGCGACCCGGCCGTCGCGCCAGGCCAGGTCCAGAAGGCGATCGACGACGACGTCACCGCGGTCGTCGGCCCGGTGTTCTCCGGCGAGTCCAAGGCCACGGTGCCGAGCCTGGAGGAGGCGGAGATCCCGAACATCTCCCCCTCGGCCACCTCCACCGCGCTCGGCAAGAACGGCTGGAAGTTCTGGCACCGGCTGATCTCGAACGACGACGCGCAGGGCCAGGTCGACGGCGACTTCATCGTGAAGACGCTGGCCGCCAAGAAGGTCTTCGTCATCGACGACAACCAGGAGTACAGCGTCGGCCTGGCCGACAAGGTGTTCTCGACGGTGCAGGCGCAGGGCGTCACGCCGCAGCGCGACAAGATCGACCCGAAGGCGACCGACTACTCCAGCACCGTCAACAAGGTGAAGGCGGCCAAGCCGGACGCGATCTTCTTCGGCGGGTACTACAACGGCGGCGACAAGCTGCTCAAGCAGCTCCGCGACGGCGGCGTGACCGCCAAGTTCGTCTCCGACGACGGCGCGCTCGACCAGAAGCTGGTCGACGGCGCCGGCACGAAGCAGGCGGAGGGCGCGCTGGTCTCGTGCGCGTGCCAGTCGATCAACCCGACGGCCGACAACCCGGCCGTCGCGAAGTTCATCAACGACTACAAGGCCGCGTTCCACAAGGACCAGGGCACGTACTCGGCCGAGGGCTACGACGCCGCGAACGCCATCCTGGGCGCCTTCAAGGCCGGCAAGACCTCGACCAAGGACGTCAACGACTACCTCAAGACGGTGAACTTCCAGGGCGTGTCGAAGCCGGTCAAGTTCGAGGCGAACGGCGAGATCCAGGTCAAGACCATCTACATGTTCCAGGTGGTCGGCGGGAAGCTGAAGTTCCTCGGCGACGCCGCCAAGGTCAAGCCCGAGTGAGCTAGGCCCGCCACGACGCAGGACGGACGCCGGTCCTCCGGCGCGGGGCGGGAGCGCCACAGCGCTCCCGCCCCCTCTTTCTTGAGGAACCCTCTGTGCTCCACGACTTCACATCCCAGTTCTGGGCGAACACGGTCGACGGGCTGACCGTCGGTTCGATCTACGCGCTGGTCGCGCTCGGCTACACGATGGTCTACGGCGTGCTCCGGCTCATCAACTTCGCCCACTCCGAAATCTTCATGATCGGGACGTTCGGCGGGCTGACCCTGATCCAGGTGGTCGGCTTCGACAACGGCCCCTACACCGGCATCGCCCTGGTGGGCGTGCTGCTGGCGTGCCTGGTGGCGTCGATGGTCGCCTCGGGCGGGGCGGCGCTGCTGCTGGAGCTGGTCGCCTACCGGCCGCTGCGCCGCAAGGGGGCGTCGCGGCTGGCGGCACTGATCTCGGCGATCGGCGCGTCGCTGTTCCTGCAGGAGCTGTTCGCGACGACCGTGATCCCGCACTTCTTCGGGCACGGCGGCGGCCGCGACCCGATCCACGTGCCGGACCTGCTGAAGAAGGAGACGCTGTTCTCGATCGGTTCGGGGGACGTCCGCAACGACAAGCTGCTGATCTTCGTGGCGGCGATCGTGATGATGGTCGTCCTGGACCGGTTCGTGAACGCCTCCAAGCTCGGCCGCGGCATCCGGGCCACGGCGCAGGACCCCGAGACGGCGGTGCTGCTCGGGGTGAACATCGACCGGGTCGTCGTCGTGACCTTCGTGGTCGGCGGGTTGATGGCGGGGGCGGCGGGCTTCTTCTTCGCGCTCCTCTACCAGCAGACGATGTTCAACATCGGCTTCATCCTCGGCATCAAGGCGTTCACGGCCGCGGTGCTCGGCGGCATCGGGAACCTGCGCGGCGCCCTCGTCGGCGGGTTCACGCTGGGGCTCATCGAGAACTACGGTGGCTCCATCTTCGGCTCCGAGTGGAAGGACGTCATCGCGTTCACGCTTCTCGTGGTCATCCTCCTGTTCCGTCCCACCGGCATCCTCGGTGAGTCCCTCCAGCAGGCGCGCGCATGAGCGACAACACGAACAAGACAGCGAACACGGCGGGGTGGCGCGGTGCGTTCACCGGCCCCCTGGAGGCCGTCCGCACGCACTGGGACGGGGCACCGGGGTGGGAGCGCTGGGCGGTCTACGTCCTGCTGGTCATCGGTGCGCTGTTCCTGCCGTACGAGGGTCTGGCGCCGGTGATGTCGCCGGAGTCGGCGTGGTCCACGATCCTGTTCTATCCGATCGGGATCTACGTGCTGCTCGCGCTGGGCCTGAACGTGGTGATCGGGTACGCCGGGATGCTCGACCTCGGGTACGTGGCGTTCTGGGCGATCGGCGCGTACACGATGGCGACGATGGCGGTGAAGCACGGGATCGGGTTCTGGCCGCTGCTGCCGTGCGGGATCGTGCTGGCGGCGGTGTCCGGGGTGATCCTGGGCGCTCCGACGCTGCGGTTGCGCGGTGACTACCTGGCGATCGTGACGCTCGGTTTCGGGGAGATCGTCCGGAAGGTCGCGGAGAACACGAACTGGCTGGGCGGCACGCGAGGGATCAACAACATCCCGCACCCGCCGAGCCATGAGGGCGTGTGGTTCGCCGGGGTGGACCTGTTCACGTACAAGATCAGGGACGCGCGGCCGTACTACTACCTGCTGGTCGCGGTGATCGTGGTTGTGATCATCTTCTCGAAGCGGCTGGAGGCGAGCCGGATCGGGCGGTCCTGGACGGCGATCCGGGAGGACGAGGACGCGGCCGAGATCATGGGCGTGCCGACGTTCAAGTTCAAGCTGCTGTCGTTCGCGACGGGCGCGGCGATCGGCGGGGCGGCGGGCGTGGTGTTCGCGGCGAAGACGAGCTACGTCGCGCCGGCGAACTTCCCGTTCCTGCTGTCGGCGACGATCCTGGCCGCGGTGGTGCTGGGCGGCGCGGGCAACATCCCGGGCGTGATCGTGGGGGCGTTCCTGGTGGCGTGGCTGCCGGAGCGGTTCCGCGGCCTGGCCGACTACCGCGACCTGGCGTTCGGCGCCATCCTCGTGGCGATGATGATCTTCCGTCCGGAGGGGCTGATCCCGTCGAGACAGCGCAAGGCCGAGATGGCCGAGGGCGGCGGAGGGATGGGCCATTTGGGCGCGGAGATCGACACCGCGTCCGGTTCGGAGGCCGAGGTGGGGAGCAGATGAGCGAGGTGTCCGGCGCCGCGGGCGGCAAGACCGGCGGCGCCCTGCTCGAGCTGTCGCAGGTGACGATGCGCTTCGGCGGCGTCGTCGCGCTGAACGCGGTCGACCTGGCGGTGCGCGAGGGCGAGATCTTCGCGCTGATCGGGCCGAACGGCGCGGGCAAGACGACGGTGTTCAACACGGTGACCGGGGTGTACCGGCCGACGTCGGGCGAGATCAGGTTCGCGGGCGGCCGGCTGAACGGCCTGAAGCGGTACCAGGTCACCAAGCGCGGCGTCGCGCGGACGTTCCAGAACATCCGGCTGTTCCCGAACATGACGGCGGAGCAGAACGTGCAGGTGGGCGCGGACGCGCACCACAACGCCGGGCTGATCAGCGTGACGTTCGGGCTGCCCCGGCACCGGCGGGCCGAGCGCGAGGGCAAGGCGCTGGCGCGGGAGCTGCTGGACTTCGTCGGGGTGTCGCACCGCACGCACGACATGGCGAAGAACCTGCCGTACGGCGACCAGCGGCGACTGGAGATCGCGCGGGCGCTGGCGACGGACCCGAAGCTGCTGCTGCTGGACGAGCCGGCCGCCGGGATGAACCCGGCGGAGAAGAACGCGCTGATGGAGCTGATCCGCAAGATCCGCGACAACGGCCGGACGGTGCTGCTGATCGAGCACGACATGGGCCTGGTGATGGGGATCAGCGACCGCGTCGCGGTGCTGGACTTCGGACAGAAGATCGCCGACGGGCTGCCCGCCGAGGTGCAGAACGACCCGAAGGTGATCGAGGCGTACCTGGGGGCTCCGGCCGATGCTTCTTGAACTGAGGGACGTGCACGTCCACTACGGCAAGATCGAGGCGCTCAAGGGCGTGTCGCTGCAGGTGGACGAGGGTGAGATCGTCTCGCTGATCGGCGGGAACGGCGCGGGGAAGACCACCACGCTGAAGACGATCTCGGGGCTGCGGTCCTGCTCGTCGGGGTCGGTGTTCTTCGACGGCGCCGACATCGGGTCGATGCCGGGGCACAAGCGGGTGCTGGCGGGCATCGGGCAGGCGCCGGAGGGCCGGGGGATCTTCCCGGGCATGTCGGTGCACGAGAACCTGCTGATGGGCGCGTACGCCCGCAAGGACGACCATTCCAAGGAGCTGGCGGAGGCGTACGAGCTGTTCCCGCGGCTGGCGGAGCGGCGTTCGCAGGCGGCGGGCACGATGTCGGGCGGCGAGCAGCAGATGCTGGCGATCGGCCGGGCGCTGCTGTCGAAGCCGAAGGTCCTGCTGCTGGACGAGCCGTCGATGGGGCTGGCGCCGATGCTGGTGCAGCAGATCTTCTCGATCATCGAGGAGATCAACCGGCGCGGGACGACGATCCTGCTGGTGGAGCAGAACGCGCAGCAGGCGCTGCGGCTGGCGGATCGCGCGTACGTGCTGGAGACGGGCCGGATCGTGCGGTCGGCGCCGGCGGCGGAGCTGCTGGACGACCCGCAGGTGCGGGCGGCGTATCTGGGCGGCGACGTCGGCGGGGCTCCCGCTGAGGCGGCGGGCGAGGACGGTGCTGTCGCGCTGGGCAAGGCCGCGCCGGGCGAGCCCGGGGCCGGGTCGGGGTCCGGCGAGGCGAAGGCCGGCGGGGCGCCCGCGGCCGGGGAGCCGGACGGTGCGGAGGCGCCCGACGGCAAGTAGAGGGCCCGGACGTCTGACATGACCCCGGGGCGGGGCCGCCGCTCACCGCAACGGCAGTTCCGCTCCGGGGTCGTGCTGTAGCGGGACGCCCAGGTCGTCGGTGGGGGAGGAGTAGAGCCGCAGCGCCCGGATCCGCGCGTCCTTGGGGATGTCGTACATCAGGTCGAACTCGATGCGGTCGTGGGAGCCGAGTTCGATGTCGGTGGGCTGGCGCTTGACCCGCATCGCGTTCACGTCGGGCGGGTAGGCGCCGCGCGAGGTGACGAGCAGCTGCCGGTCGAGGTCGATCTTGTGGAAGGTCGCGTAGCGGTTCTCGGCGATCATGCGGACGCGGGCGAAGCCGCCGAGCCGGGACGGCAGGTCGGCGTGGCTGCCGGTGATGGTGGTGAGGCCGGAGCTGAGGCCGATCGCGGCGAACGCGATCCGCCCGTCGGTGACCTCGCGGTAGGGGAGGGGGCTCTCGTCGTCGCGGACGGCGCGGGCGGGGACGCGGTAGTGGGCGTCGTCGTGGCCGCCGCAGGCGGACGCCAGCGGGAGGAGCGGGGCGAGGAGCAGGAGGGCCGCGGCGGCGCGCGGGCGTCCTGCCGGTAAGGGCCGCATGATCCGCACGGTAGGGCGGCGTCTCCGGCGCCCGCCAGATCATGGGGTGTCCTGGGACCGTCCCGTGATCTGCGCCGTGCCGTGGGGGCGTCCCGGAGATGTACCGGGCCTGGGATCACCTTTGGGGCCGTACGGCCCTCGCGGGCGCGTGCGTTGTCTACTCGGTGATCCCAGGCCGTTCCGATCCACGCTACAGACCCCGGCCGGTCGATCGCAAAGAAAGCCGCGGATCGGACGCGGGGCGGCGCGGCGTCCGCCGAGGTCCGCGCCCCGGCGCGGCCCCGCCGGGGTCAGGAGGCGGGGGCGTCGCGGAGCATGCAGGTGAGGCGGGCGGTGCACACCCGGCGGTCCTGCTCGTCGGTGATGACGATGTCGTAGGTGGCGAGCGTCCGGCCGCCGTGGGCGCGGGTGGCGACGCCCGTGACGTAGCCGTCCGTCGCGGACCGGTGGTGGGTGGCGTTGATCTCGATGCCGACGGCGATGCGGCCCGGCCCGGCGTGCATCGCCGACCCGGCGGACCCGAGGGTCTCGGCGAGCACGCAGGACGCGCCGCCGTGCAGCAGCCCGTACGGCTGGGTGTTGCCCTTGACCGGCATGCGGCCGACGACCCGTTCGGCGGACACCTCCAGGTACTCCACGCCCATCGCCTTGGCCAGGTCGCCGCGGGACTCCATCCCCTCACCGGAAAGGATCTTCGCGGCCAGGTCGTCCCGGCTCAGGCCGTCGGTGTCGCTCACTTACGCCTCCACAAAACTGTCGTACGCGCAGACTAGAGTCCTGGTGTGGCGAACGAACCAGCGACCCCTGACAAGCGTGACCGGCTCCTCCTGCTCGACGGGCATTCCCTGGCCTACCGCGCGTTCTTCGCGCTGCCGGTGGAGAACTTCTCCACCACGGACGGGCAGCCGACGAACGCGGTGTACGGCTTCACCTCGATGCTCATCAACGTCCTGCGCGACGAGCAGCCCACCCACATCGCGGTGGCGTTCGACCGCAGCGAGCCGACCTTCCGGCACGAGCAGTACGTGGAGTACAAGGCGGGGCGGCAGAAGACGCCCGACGAGTTCCGCAGCCAGGTCAGCCTGATCTTCGAGGTGCTGGACGCGCTGCGCATCCCGCGGATGTCGGTCGCGGGGTTCGAGGCCGACGACATCATCGCCACGCTGTCGGTGCAGGCCACCGAGGCCGGGCTGGACACCCTCGTCGTCACCGGCGACCGCGACGCGTTCCAGCTCGTCAACGAGCACGTCACGATCCTGTACCCGGTCAAGGGCGTGTCGGAGCTGGCCCGGATGGACCCGGCCGCGGTCGAGGCCAAGTACGGGGTGCCGCCCGAGCGGTACCGGGAGCTGGCCGCGCTGGTCGGGGAGAGCAGCGACAACCTGCCGGGCGTGCCCGGCGTCGGCCCGAAGACCGCCGCGAAGTGGCTGACCAAGTACGGCGACCTCGACACCCTCGTCGCCAAGGTCGACGAGATCAAGGGCAAGGCCGGCGACAACCTGCGCGAGCACCTGGCCGGGGTGCTGCGCAACCAGCAGATCAACAAGCTCGACACCAACGTGGGGCTGGAGCTGACGCCGCCGCAGCTGACGATGGGGCAGTGGGACCGCGACGAGATCCACACCCTGTTCGACTCGCTGCAGTTCCGGGTGCTGCGCGAGCGGCTGTACTCCTCGCTGTCCGCGGCCGAGCCGGAGGCCGACGAGGGCTTCGAGGTGCAGGTCGACGCGCTGGAGCCGGGCGCGCTCGGCGCCTGGCTGGACGCCAACGGCGGCACCCGGCTCGGCCTCGCCGTCACCGGCTCCTGGGGGCGCGGCACCGGCGAGGTCACCGCGCTCGCGCTGGCGTCCAAGGACGGGCCCGCCGTCCACCTCGACCCGGCGGAGCTGATCGAGGACGACGAGCGCGCGCTGGCCGCGTTCCTGTCCGACCCGTCCCGCCCCAAGGCGATCCACGAGGCGAAGGGCCCGATGCTGGCGCTCGCCGCGCGCGGCATGCGCCTCGACGGCGTCACCAGCGACACCGCGCTGGCCGCCTACCTGGCGCTGCCGGGGCAGCGTACGTTCGACCTCGCCGACCTCGTCCTGCGCTACCTGCACCGCGAGCTGCGCAGCGAGACCGAGGACTCCGGGCAGCTGACCCTGGACGGGTCGGGCGAGGAGGAGGCCGCCGAGGCCCTCGCCGTCCGCGCGCGCGCCGTCACCGAGCTGGCCGACGTCCTCGACCGCGACCTCGACAAGCGCGGCGCGACGCGGCTGCTGCACGAGGTGGAGCTGCCGCTCGTCCGGGTGCTGGCCGACATGGAGCGCGCGGGCATCGCCGTGGACGCCGACCACCTCGCCGGCCTGTCGGCGTCGCTCGGCGGCCAGGTGAAGGAGCAGGAGCAGCAGGCCCACGCCGCCGTCGGGCACGAGTTCAACCTCGGCTCGCCGAAGCAGGTGCAGCAGGTGCTGTTCGACGAGCTGAACCTGCCGAAGACCAAGCGGACCAAGACCGGCTACACCACCGACTCCGAGGCCCTCACCACGCTGCTGGAGAAGGACGGGCACCCGGTCCTGGAGCACATCCTGCGCTGGCGCGAGGTCGCCAAGCTGAAGAGCATCGTCGACTCGCTCATCCCGATGGCCGACGACGCGGGTCGCATCCACACCACGTTCAACCAGATGATCGCCGCGACCGGGCGGCTGTCGTCCACCGACCCGAACCTGCAGAACATCCCGATCCGCACCGCCGAGGGCCGGCAGATCCGGGAGGCGTTCGTCGTCGGCGGCGGGTTCGAGTCGCTGCTGACCGCCGACTACTCCCAGATCGAGCTGCGGATCATGGCGCACCTGTCGGAGGACGCGGCGCTGCTGGAGGCGTTCGGGACCGGCGCCGACTTCCACACCATCACCGCGTCCCGCGTGTTCGGGCTGCCGCCCGAGCAGATCGACTCCGAGCTGCGCGCCCGCATCAAGGCGATGAACTACGGCCTGGCGTACGGGCTGTCGGCGTACGGGCTGTCGCAGCAGCTGCGGATCTCCCCGGACGAGGCGCGCGGCCTGATGGAGGAGTACTTCCAGCAGTTCGGCGGCGTCCGCGACTACCTGCGCGACATCGTCGCCAAGGCCCGCCAGGACGGCTACACCGAGACCATCCTCGGCCGTCGCCGCTACCTGCCCGACCTCAACTCCGACAACCGGCAGCGCCGCGAGATGGCCGAGCGGATGGCGCTGAACGCGCCCATCCAGGGCTCGGCGGCCGACATCATCAAGGTCGCGAGCCTGAACGTCGACCGCGCCCTGCGCGAGGCGGGCCTGACCTCCCGGATGCTGCTGCAGGTCCACGACGAGCTGGTGTTCGAGGTCGCCCCGGGCGAGCTCGACGACCTCAAGTCCCTCGTCAGCGACCAGATGGCCGGGGCCTACGCCCTCCGCGCGCCCCTGAGCGTCTCCATGGGCACCGGCCGCACCTGGCAAGAAGCAGCGCACTAGCCGGTTCCGCCCGGTCCGGGTGCCCCGCGTCCGTTTGGGCGCGGGGCATTTTTTCATGCCCGCTCGCGGGGTCCTGCGGGCGGGGTGTCCGGGTTTACCAGGGGGTTTCGCGCTTGGTGCGATGCGGGGCGGCACTGGAGTGGTCTGTGGAGATCATTCGGGTACGCCGGTCGGTGTCCGTTGATGTCCGGGGGGTCGTACGCTGTCCCCCTGGTCCTGTTCGGGTCTACCGGCGGGGGAAACGTGCCTCTCCTTCACAAGATCGCTGGAGTTGTGGTCGTCTGCGCCGTGATCCTGGGGCTGACGTTGCCAGGGGAGCGGCGCGGGCGCGATGAGGACGCCGCGGCGGCGCAGGCCGGGGCGACCGAGCGGGCCGCGCGCGACGGCCGGCCGGCCGAGGCGGCCAAGCCGTCCGGGCCCCCGCCGCCCGGTGCGGCGGCGTCCCCGAGCGCGTCGGCGAGCGCGGCGGCGGCGGAGCCCGTCCGGCTCGCGGCGGCGACGCCCGCGGCGGTGCAGGCGAAGGCCGACGAGCTGGGCCAGATCCCGGTGCTGATGTACCACCGGATCATGGTCAAGCCGGAGCAGTCGCTGGACCGCTCGACCAAGGAGCTGCACGACGAGCTGACGCGGCTCGCCAAGGACGGCTACGTGCCGATCACCGCGGCGCAGTTCGTCAGCGGGCGGATCGACGTCCCGGCCGGCAAGCACCCGGTCGTGCTCACCTTCGACGACAGCACGCCCGGGCACTTCGGGCTGGACCCGCAGGGCAACCCGAATCCCGATACGGCGGTCGGCGTCATCGAGCAGGTGGCGCGGGAGAACCCGGGGTTCCGCCCGACGGCGACGTTCTACCTGAACAAGGACCTGTTCGGGATGAGCGGCGTGCAGGCCGCCGCGGGCCTGAAGTGGCTCACCCAGCACGGGTACGAGATCGCCAACCACACCTTGTCGCACCCCGACCTGTCGCACTTGTCCAAGGACCAGGTGTACAAGGAGATCGGCGGCATGGAGGACGAGATCGTCAAGATGACGGGGACGCACACGACGACGTTCGCCTACCCGTTCGGGGTCGCCCCGCACAAGACGGCGTGGGCGGAGAAGAAGGACGGCTCGTACGCCTTCCAGGGGATCTTCCTGGCGGGGTGGCGGCCGTCGGTGTCGCCGTTCGACGCGAAGTTCGACCGGTGGGCGATCGACCGGGTGCGGTCCGAGGGCAAGATCAAAGAGGACGACTGCAAGCAGTTCTGCTCGACGGCCTGGCTCGACTATCTGGACAAGCACCCCGATGAGCGGTACACATCTGACGGTGACCCGAACACGGTGACGTTTCCCAATATGCTCGAGGACCGGCTGGGCAAGCCGTACCGGGCCTGGGCGCGGGTCTACTGATGCGCGCGGGCGGGCGGCGTACGCACCGGATTGACCAGGCGCGCCGCGTCCCATATTCTGATCGCTGCGCTGTGGGCCTGCGCGCGCTTCGGACGGAGCAGGCTCGCGCTCGGTCAGGTCGGCGACATCGGTTCGGTTCACTGACGCGGTCAGCACCGCGTTCCTTCCGGTTCTCGGCAGGGCGGACGGCCCTCCGCGCACAACCCATAACGACTTCCATGTCCGTACCGGAGCCAGCCGACACATGACGAGTAGCACCGAGGCCACCTCGACCACCCCGCAGGTAGCGGTCAACGACATCGGGTCCGAGGAAGCCTTCCTCGCGGCGATCGATGAGACCATCAAGTACTTCAACGACGGCGACATCGTCGAAGGCACCGTCGTCAAGGTCGATCGTGACGAGGTCCTCCTCGACATCGGCTACAAGACCGAGGGCGTCATCCCCTCGCGCGAGCTGTCCATCAAGCACGACGTCGACCCCAACGAGGTCGTCGCCGTCGGCGATCACGTCGAGGCCCTCGTCCTCCAGAAGGAGGACAAGGAAGGCCGGCTGATCCTGTCCAAGAAGCGCGCCCAGTACGAGCGCGCCTGGGGCACGATCGAGAAGATCAAGGACGAGGACGGCATCGTCACCGGCACGGTCATCGAGGTCGTCAAGGGCGGTCTCATCCTCGACATCGGCCTGCGGGGCTTCCTGCCCGCGTCGCTGGTCGAGATGCGCCGGGTCCGCGACCTGCAGCCGTACGTCGGCCGCGAGCTCGAGGCGAAGATCATCGAGCTGGACAAGAACCGCAACAACGTGGTCCTGTCCCGCCGCGCCTGGCTGGAGCAGACGCAGAGCGAGGTCCGCCAGACCTTCCTCAACACCCTGCAGAAGGGCCAGGTCCGCAAGGGCGTCGTCTCCTCGATCGTCAACTTCGGCGCGTTCGTCGACCTCGGCGGCGTCGACGGCCTGGTGCACGTCTCCGAGCTGTCCTGGAAGCACATCGACCACCCCTCCGAGGTCGTCGAGGTCGGCCAGGAGGTCACGGTCGAGGTCCTGGACGTCGACATGGAGCGCGAGCGCGTCTCCCTGTCGCTCAAGGCGACCCAGGAAGACCCGTGGCAGCAGTTCGCCCGCACCCACCAGATCGGCCAGGTCGTGCCGGGCCGCGTCACCAAGCTGGTGCCGTTCGGCGCGTTCGTCCGGGTCGAGGAGGGCATCGAGGGCCTGGTGCACATCTCCGAGCTGGCCGAGCGCCACGTGGAGATCCCCGAGCAGGTCGTCCAGGTCGGCGACGAGATCTTCGTGAAGATCATCGACATCGACCTCGACCGGCGGCGGATCAGCCTGTCGCTCAAGCAGGCCAACGAGGGCGCCGCGGGGATCGAGGAAGAGGACTTCGACCCGACCCTGTACGGCATGCCGGCGGAGTACGACGAGCAGGGCAACTACAAGTACCCCGAGGGCTTCGACGCCGAGACGGGCGAGTGGCTGCCGGGCTTCGACGAGCAGCGCGAGACCTGGGAGCGGCAGTACGCCGAGGCCCGCGCCCGCTTCGACGCCCACCGCAAGCAGATCGAGGAGGCCCGCAAGGCCGAGGCGGAGGCCGAGACCGGCCCCGCGACCGGCGGCGGGGAGACCTCCTACTCCGGCGGCGGGGAGAGCGAGTCGGGCGGTGGCGCGCTGGCCACCGACGAGGCCCTCGCCGCGCTGCGGGAGAAGCTGTCCGGCGGCCAGTGATCCGTCACTGACCCCGCACTGACGGCGGCGGCCCGGCGGGCCGCCACGACCACGGCCGGAGCGCGATCCCTGGATCGCCTCCGGCCGTGGCCGCTTTTCCGCCCGCGGACCCGGCGGCCTCGCCCGCGCCCGGACGTCCTCGCCCGGACCCGGCGGCGCCGTCCCACGGAGCGGGCGCCGCCGACCGAGCCCGGCGGCGTCCTCCGCAGAGCCGACCGCGCCGACCGCGCCGACCGCGGGATCGTGCGGCGGGACCCCGTCCCGCCCGTCCCGCCGGCCCCGCGCGGGCCCGTATGATCGTCCGGTGGTGTGATCGGTTCCGCTCCCGGCGGGTTTCGCCCGCGAAGCGCCCGCCGGGGCCGTAGAGTCCGCAGGGGCCGCGCAGTGCCGCGCCGCCGCCACCCCCGAAGGTCCGCTCGTCCCCCGGGAGCACTCGTTCAATTGGCCAGCACAGAAGTAGGCACGAAGATCGGCGGCCCGGCGGCGCAGGGGCCGTCCATCGTCCCGCAGGGGCCCGCCCGGCTGACGCTCATCGCGATCACGGTCGCGGTGCTCGCGCAGACCCTGCGCTTCTCGCTTCCCCAGCTCGACCACTTCGCCGACGACGCCGGCATGGGCGTGGCCGCGATCGCCGTGCTGGCGGTCTACCTCGCCGGGTTCGCCGCGCCGCTGGTGCGCCGCGCCGCCGGGCCGAGCGGGCTGCTGCTGGCCGGCGTCGGCGGGCTGTTCGCCGTCCGGCTGCTCGCCCAGGCGATCGGCCCGCAGACCTGGCTGGCGTTCGTCGGCACCGCCGTCGGCATGATCGCGGTCGCGGCGCTGTTCGAGGGGGCGCGCGGGCTGTCCGGCGTCGGGTTCGCCACCGCGACCGTCGCGGGCCTGTCCGCCGACACCGCGGTCCGGATGTGCTTCGCCACCTGGGACCCGGTGTGGCGGAGCGGGATCGGGCCGTGGGCGGCGTGCCTGGCGTTCGTGGCGCTCGGCGCCGCCGCCCTGTACCGGGAGCTGTCGTCCGGGCCGGTCACGGCGCCGGGCCTGTCCTGGCGGGACGCGATGGGCGCCGCCGCGTTCGGGCCGTTCCTCGCGCTGCAGGTGCTGGTGCTGGCCAGCCCCGCGTTCGTCGCCTCGTCCGGCTGGCAGTCGCTGACCGCCGCGCACATCGCGATCGTCGTCGGGCAGGGCCTGGCGCTGGCGTTCCTGGCGTCCGGGCTCGCCGTCCGCGCCGTCCCCGGCGGGGTCTGCGTGCTCGGCGGCACCGTGCTCGGCGTCGGCGCCGGCGCGGTCGCCGGGACGTACGCGGTCACCGGCATCGAGGTCGTGCCGATCGTCGTCCTCGGGCAGGTGCTGTCGGCGTGGCTGCTGGCGGTGGCGTGCCGGGCGCCGCTGCGCCGCGCCGGAACCGGCGGGCCGGTCTGGCGGATCGACGTGGGCGCCGCCCTCGGCGGCTTCCTGATCCTCGTCCTGCTCGTCCCGTACCAGGTCAGCGCGCTGTCGCCGCTGCCGTTCCCGAACAACGTCCTGCCGGGCGTCGCGGGCATCGCCCTCGGCGGGCTCGCGGCCGCCGCGGCGGCCCGGGGCGGTCCGCTGCCCGCGCGCGCGCCGCTGCGCGCGCTGACCGGCGGCGCCGCCGCGCTCGCCCTGCTGCTCGGCACCGTGGTGTTCACGGTGGCCGCGCCGGACGGGACGGCGAAGGCCGGGCCCGTCCCCGGCCAGGTCCGCCTGCTCAGCTACAACATCGAGGACGCCATCAACCAGAAGGGGCGGCTGGACCCCGAGGGCGTCGCCCGCACCATCGAGGGGCAGCGCGCCCAGGTCGTCCTGCTGCAGGAGGCGAGCCGTGGGTCGCTGCTGTCGGGCACCGCCGACCTCGGCGTCTGGCTGTCGCGGCGGCTCGGCATGAAGCTGATCTGGGGGCCCGCGGCGGACGGCCAGTTCGGCAACGCGATCCTGACCTCGCTGCCCGTCCGCAGCTCCGGCACGGGCCGGATGCAGAAGGGCGACTGGTCGCAGATCCGCGGGTACGTGTGGGCGCGGCTGGCCGTCGGCGGCAGCACGATGGACGTCTGGTCGACCCGCCTGCAGGGCGGCGACGGGCAGAGCGGCGAGCGGTCCCGCGAGGTGGCGGCGCTGCTGCGCGCCTGGGGCGGCGCGCCCCGGACCGTCATCGGCGGCGACTTCGGCGCCGGGCCCGGAAGCCCCGAGGTCGCCGGCATGACCGACGGGACGGACCTGCGGAACGCCGCGCTCGGCGGCGACGCGTCCCCGACCTCCGTCGACGGCGACCGCACCGACTACGTCTTCGGTTCCGACGGGGTGATGTTCACCGACTACGACGTTCCCCGTTCGGGGGCGTCCGGCCACTATCCGGTCGCGGTGACGCTCCGGATCGGGAAGTGAGGCGACCATGCGGGACGCGGGGCCCGGGAGCGGGGACGCGAGCACGGCGACGGTCGAGGCGGCGGTGCCCGCCGACGCCGGCGAGCTGCTGACGCTGCAGCGCGCCGCCTACGTCTCCGAGGCGCAGCTGTACGGCGACCCGTTCATCCCGCCGCTGGTGGAGTCGCTGGAGCAGCTCCGCAAGGTGCTGGAGGGCGACGCCGTGGTGCTGAAGGCGGTGCTCGGCGGCCGGATGGCCGGCGCCGTCCGCGCCCAGTTCAGCGACCACACCTGCCTGGTCGGGCGGCTCGTCGTCGCGCCGGACCTGCAGGGCCGCGGGATCGGTGGGCGGCTGATGCGGGAGCTGGAGGAGCGCGTCGCGGGCCGCGCCGACGCGTGCGTGCTGTTCACCGGGCACCTCAGCGAGGGCAACCTGCGCCTGTACCGGCGGCTCGGCTACGCCGAGACGCACCGCGAGCGGGTCGCCGCGCACCTGACGCTCGTACACATGCGCAAAACCCTCGTCCCCGCCGAAACCCCCTGATCCGCGGCCGGGCCCGCCGGCGCTAGGGTGGGCGCGTGCTGAAAGTGGGACTCACCGGCGGAATCGGGTCGGGCAAGAGCGAGGTGTCCGCGCGGCTGGACGAGCGCGGCGCGGTGGTCATCGACGCCGACAAGATCGCCCGCGAGGTGGTCGAGCCGGGCACGCCGGGTCTCGCCGCGGTCGTCGCCGAGTTCGGCGAGGAGGTGCTGCTGCCGTCCGGCGCCCTCGACCGGGAGCGCGTCGGCAGGATCGTGTTCGCCGACGCGGACCGGCTCGCCGCGCTGAACGCCATCGTCCACCCCCTGGTCGGGGAGCGGATGCAGGAGCTCATGGACGCCGCGCCCGCCGACGCGATCGTCGTCTACGACGTCCCGCTGCTGGCGGAGAACGGCCTCGCCGGCATGTACGACGCGGTGGTGGTCGTGGACGCGCCCGAGGAGACCCAGCTGGACCGGCTGACGTCCCGGCGCGGCATGACCGAGGAGGACGCCCGCGCCCGCATGGCGAACCAGGCCACCCGGGAGCAGCGCCGCGCCGTCGCCACCCACGTGATCGACAACTCCGGCACCCTGGACGACCTGAAGTCCCAGGTCGACGCCCTCTGGGAGACCCTCACCCGCCAGGCCGCCGACAAGCCCGCAAGCGAGCGGCCCTGACCCGTCGCACGAGCAGCCCTGAGCCGTCACGAGCGGCCCTGAGTCGTCACGAGCAGACCTGAGCCGTCACGCGAGCGCGCTATCTGACCGGTGGGGGCGATGCCGAAGGCGAGCCCCCACCGGGAAGCTCGCGAAGCGAGGTCGCGCTCGCACAAGCACGGTCAAGAGCCGAGCCCCAGGCGAGGCTCTTGGGCCGAGCTTGCTAGAACACCGCGTCCATGGGGAGCTGGCGGACCTCGCGGAGGTAGTCGTCGAGCTCGCCGGGTTCGAAGCGGCACATGCCGACGGCGTACCAGAACTCGGCGGTGGCGTTGCCCTCCCACTTGTAGCGGCCGTCGGGCGCGAGCGCTGCCCAGCCCTCGGCGAGGCCGAGGAGGGTCGCGCGGCGGACCGGGGCGGCGCGGTCGGAGACGTCCCACAGGATGACGGCGCCGTCGTCGCCTGCGGTGGCGAGCTGCGTCCCGTCGGGGCTGAACGCCGCCGACCAGACGCGCCGGGTGTGGCCGGTGAGGGTGTGCAGCGGCCGGCCGGTCGCGGGGTCCCAGAGCCGGACGACGAGGTCGTCGCCGGCGCTGGCGAGCATCTCCCCGGACGGGTGGAACGCGGTCGTCCACAGGCGGCCGACGTGGCCGCGCAGCTCGTGCAGCGCCTCGCCGGATGACGGGTCCCACAGCCGGACGGTGCCGTCGTTGCTGGCGCTGGCGAGGACGTCGCCGGACGGCGCGAACGCGACCTGGTAGACGCGGTCGGCGTGGCCGCGCAGCATCCGGAGGAGTTCGCCGGTGCGCGGCTCCCACAGCCGGACCACGCCGTCGTCGCAGCCGGTCGCGACGGCGTCGCCGCCGGGATGGAAGCAGATGGAGCGGACCCGGCCGCGGTGGTCGGCGAGGTTGACGATCTCGCGGCCGCTCGTCCAGTACCAGAGCCGGACGCTGTCGTCGTCGTTGGCGGTGGCGAGGACGTCGCCGTCGGGCGCGAACGCCTGCGCCCACACGTGGTCGGTCTCGACGTTCAGCTCCCGCTCGAACGTGCCGGTGCCGGCCTGCCACAGGTGGACGCCGCCGTCGTTGGTGGCGGTCGCGAGCTGGGAGTCGCGGCCGTTGAACGCGGCGGAGGTGAGGTTGTCGGCGGCGCCGCGCAGCTCCCGGACCATCCGGCCGGTCCGCGGCTCCCACAGCCGGACGAGGCCGTCGTTGCCGCTGGAGGCCAGCAGCCCGCCGTCCGGGCTGAACGCGACGCCGGTGACGCGGCGGCCGTGGCCGCGCAGCACCGTCCGGCACTGTCCGGTCTCGGCGTCCCACAGCCGGGCGGTGCCGTCGTTGCTGCTGGTGGCGAGCTGGTGGCCGTCGGGGCGGAACGCGAACGGCCAGACGGCGCCGCGGTGCCCGGCGAGCTCCAGGCGCTGCCGGCCCGTCGCGGGGTCCCACAGCCGGACGGACCCGGCGCTGTCGGCGGTGGCGAGGCGGCCGCCGTCGGGGCTGAAGGCGGCCTGGTAGATGCCGCCGCCGTGGCCGGCGAGGGCGGCGCGGGGCCGGCCGTCCTCCCAGAGCCGGACGGACCCGTCGGTGTCGCCGGTGACCAGTAGGTCGCCGCCGGGGTGGAACGCGATGGCGTAGACGCGGCCGGTGTGGCCGAGCAGCTCCTGCCGGATCTCGCCGGTGCGGATGTCCCAGAGCCGGACGACGCCGGCCTCGTCGCCGGCCGCCAGCACCGAGCCGCCGGGGTGGAACACGGCGCGGAACACGGCGCCGCGGTGGCCGGTCAGCTCGCGCCGCAGCGCGCCGGTGGCGAGGTCCCAGACCCGCAGGGTGCCGCCCGCGTCGCCGGTGACCATGAGGGAGCCGGCGGGGTCGAACACGGCGGTGTAGACGGGCGCGGTGTGCCCGGACAGGTCGTGGAGGTGCTCGCCGGTGGCGGCGTCCCAGATCCGGATCGTGCCGTCGGCGGCGCCCGCCGCCACCAGGCTCCCGCCGGCGGGCGCGTGCCCGCCGACGACGACGGGCCACACGCCTTCGGGGTGGACGGTGAGGGTGTGCCGGCAGCGTCCGCTCGCGAGGTCCCAGATGCGGACGGTGCCGTCCGCGGAGCCGCTGGCGAGGAGGTCGCCGTCGCGGTCGAACGCCACCGCGTAGGCGCGGTCGCGGTGGCCCTGGAGGGTGCGCAGCGGGGTGCCGGTGACGGCGTCGCAGACGAGGACGCCGCCGTCCTCGCTGCCGACGGCGAGGACGGACCCGCCGGGGCTGTAGGCGAGCGGCTGCGGCAGCCGGCTGGTCTGGAAGTGGAAGCCGTAGGGGACGCCGACGGCGGCGGGCGCGACCTGGATGTCGATGGGGCGGCCGGGAGCGATGGCGGCCTCGCGCAGCTCCGGCGCGGTCGCGATCCGGTCGGGCAGGTCGGCGTCGACGAGCGCGGCGCGCGTCCAGCGGCTGCCCTCGATGGCGGCGTCGCGCAGGTCGGCGCGGGCGAGCCGGGCCCGGGACAGGTCGGCGCCGCGCAGGTCCGCGCCGGTCAGCTTCGCCTCGTCGAGCCGCGCCCCGGCGAGCGAGGCGTCCCGCAGCACCGCGCGCGACAGGTTCGCGCCGACGAGCTGCGCGTCGGTGAGGTCGGCGCCGGTCAGGTCGACCTCGTGCAGGTCGCGGTAGGACAGGTCCTCGCCCTGCAGGCGGGCGCCGCGCAGGTCGGTGCGGGCGGGGGTGCGCAGCCGGGTGGTGACGCGGATGGCGTTGGCGCGGGCGGTGTCGTCGGCGCCGGGGTCGGCGAGGACGCCGGCGGCCCAGTCCTGGCAGGCGCGGGTGTCGGCGAGATCGCAGAGGAAGTCCACGGTGAGCTGGGACAGCGCGCGGTGGCTCAGCGCGGCGGGGACGGCGCCGCGGGCGAACGCGTCGGCGATGTGCCGGGCGACGAGCCACTCCACCACCGAGCCGTGGATGAACCCGAACAGGCCCTCGTCGGTGCGGACGAGCAGGCTGCCGGCGCCGACCGCGTGCGTCACCTGGTGCGGCGACAGGCGTCCCTCGGCGAGGCCGGTGAGGGTGTCGGCGACGTCGGCGAGCTCGGCGAGGCGCAGGAACTGCTCGTTGCCCTCCCACAGCCGCAGCGCGAGCGTGCCGACCGCCTCCCACATGTCGTCGACGGCGAGCCCGGACGGCCCGCCGGTGCCGCGGACCCGCTCGGCCTCGTACGCCAGCCACGACGACAGGATCTCCTGGTAGAGGTCGGCGGGGCTGACCGTGGTGCGGGCCTGCGCGACGGCGCGGAGCCGGTCCTCGGGGAGGTCGGCGATGAAGCTGAGCATGCGGGGGTTGGAGGTCAGCGCGAGCAGTTCCTCGATGCCCGACAGCAGGCCGAGGCGGGCGTCGGCGGCCTCCTCGTCGCCGTACCGGTTGACCAGGTAGGAGCGGACCTGCCGGGGCGTGAACTCCTCCAGCCCGAGGACGCGCCGGTGCGGCAGCACCCCGACCTTCTCGCCGAGGGCGGTGAGCACCTGCGCCTGCGACTTGAAGTGCTGGGTGCGGCTCGCCACGACGATCTTCGCCTTGTCCTGCGCGGCCTGGAGCAGGGTGTCGAGGTGGTCGGCGGCCTGGTCGTAGGTCACCCGGGTGACCAGCTCGTCGAACCCGTCGAACAGCAGCACGATGCGGCCCTGCCGCAGCATGTAGTGGAACGCCTTGAGGTCGATCAGCTCCTCGCCGTGGTTGGCCAGGTGCGCGGCGACGAGACCGTCCACCGAGTGCGCCTTGTCGAGGGCGCGCAGCTCGATGAGGATCGGGACGACGTGCGGCAGCTCCTCGGGGATGCGGCGGGCCAGCTCGCGCAGCGCGAACGTCTTGCCGCGGCCGAAGTCGCCCAGCAGCAGCAGGAACCGGCCGTGGTCGGCGGCCAGCAGCCGCAGCATCTCCCCGACGACGTCCTCCTCGACGCCGACGCCGGCTCCGGACGCCCCGCCGGGGGTCTCGGCGGCGGGCGCACCGGAGGTCTCGGCGGACGGCGCGTCCGGGCGGAACCGGTCCAGCTCCCGGTACCGCTGCGGGACGTACAGCGACGGCGGGTACAGCCCGCCCGCCGACAGCCGCGCCGTCTGCGCCGACACGTACTCCGACAGGTCGAGCAGCCCCTGGAACTCGGTGAGGCTGCGGACCCGGATGCCGCGGCGCAGCGCGTCCTCGCGCAGCGATCGCGGCGGCACCGGACCGAGGTAGACCAGCTCAGACCCGTGGTCGGCGCCGTCGGCGTGCACGTGCCGGACGAACGCGTCCACGTCCTCCGCGGTCACCTGCCCGACGTGCGCGCCGATCCGGTACTGCCGGACGAACCCGTCCTCCAGGTGGGTGAGCAGCAGGTGCGGCGGGTCGGCGCGGCCGTCCTCGCGCGGCGGCGGGACGACGCGCCGGATCGTCGCGCGCTCGAACCGGGTCTCGCACGCCTCGGTGAGCCGGTCCAGCAGCCGGGCCGTGGGGTCGGGCGCCGGGTCGGCGGGGCGGTCCGGGACCTCGCCGGCGCCGAGCCCGGGGAGGGGACCGGCCGGTCCCGCCGGCGCCGCCTCCGCCCGGGGCGGGAACGTTCCCGCGGTCTTCGACCAGGCGACGGCGAGGCGCTCGGGGCCGCGCCTGGCGGCGTCCTCGGGGATCCACCGCTCCAGGCCGTCCGGGCGCAGCACGACGGTCTGGTGCCGGCCGGGGCCGAGCGCCGGGACGGACGGGACGCCGGAGCCGAGCAGCGGCACGGCGCCGAAATCGGACTCGGTGCCCTGGAAGAACAGGTTGACGTGGCCGCTCAGCAGCGTCTCCACCGTCTCGGGGTCGCGCAGCGCCCCCGGCTCCCCGGCGATGGGCGTGTGCTCCACCGCGCTGAGCCGCAGCCATCCCTCGTCCTCGAAGTGGCGGAGCCGCTCGTTGAACCAGGCCGCCTGCGCCTGCCCGACCCGCCCGTACCGGTCCTCCTCGCGGTGCGACTGCGGGAGCGTCGAGTTGAGCCCCGCCACGACGACCTTCAGGTCGGGGACGGGGAACAGCGTCCAGGGCTGCGCGCTGTCGAAGATCAGCGCGTCGAGGCCCTGGTAGAACTCCTTGAACAGGTTCGCGAAGTGCCGCCACTTCGGCCAGTAGGGCGGCTGCGGCTCGATGTCGTCGGCCTCGCAGCTGGAGAAGTACGCCTGGCAGGCCGCGCGGGTCACGTCGTGCGTGCCCGGCACCACCGCGACGCGCTGCGCCTCCAGGCCGAGCAGGGCGCGCAGGCTCGTCAGGAACGACAGCGCCTCGGCGAACTCCTTGCGGCTGCCGGAGTGGGTGAGGTTGCCGGTGACGACCAGCAGGTCCGGGCGGGGGACGCCGGCGTCGGCGAGCCGGGTCACGTCGCTCCAGATGCGGTCCTGCAGCTCCGCCGCCGTCGTCGGCTCGCCCGGCTCGGCGAGGGTCCGGCCGAACCGCGGGCCCGACACGTGCAGCACGCTCAGCCGCTCGCGGCGCTCCTCACCGCCGCGCGCGGAGGGGAACGCCGGCGCCGCCACCGGCGCGCGGCGCGCCGGG
>NZ_JABMCA010000041.1:0-87546 GCF_014706005.1 Actinomadura sp. RB99
GCTGCGACCAGGGCCTGTGCCATCCTGACCGTGCCGATCAAGCACTCCAGGTGACGGGACCCGCCATGGCTCTGCGCTTTGCCGTCGAGAACGCCTCCCACCGCGCCGAAACCGAGAACGGTGACTTCGTCGACGAGCCGTCCGAAGACGCGATCTTCATGCTGATCGGCGACCTCAACCCCACCGACAACACCTTCATCACCATCGAACCCCTCGTAGACGACCCCGCCTGGTACGCCTCGATCTCCCTGCTGGACGAAGGCGGCTACGAAGTCGAGTACCGCGACGCCCGCCGCAGCGACCACCAACTGACCACCGAAACCGACCCAAGCAAGATCGCCAAAGACGCCATCATCTGGCTAGCCCACCGATAACGCGGCCAACCAGCCCGCCCAACGACTTCTGAAACACGGCCTAGCGGCTAGTTCGGGGGCGGGCCGGACGACCCTCCGCTGGTGTGCCAGAGGGGCGCGCGCGGGGGACGTTTGGCGGCGGGTCCGGCATGGCCGATGTCGGAGTACGGGGACATCGCGAAACCGGTCGGCTGGACGACGCGGCGGCCGACCGGGCGGGCCTGCGGTCCGCGGCGGGCCATGGCGGCGCGGACGGCGTCCGGGCCGCCGCGCCGCCACTCCTCGGCGAGGGTGTTCAGGTCCCAGCAGGCGGTCGCGGTGATCGAGACGGCGCGGGCCCCGGCGCGCCGGACGCGGCCCCGGACGACCAGCAGCCACGAGCCGAACACGGTCGCGGCGCAGCGCTCCTGCACCGACTCGAAGAAGGCCAGGTCGACCGGGCCGGTGGAGTCGTCCAGCGTGGCGAAGATGACGCGCTGGCCCGACCGGACCGCCGGGGTCTGCGTCGCGACCTTCACCCCGGCGACCAGGACGTCGGATCCGGCGGGACGGTCCGGCAGCGCGGCGGCGCGGACGATCCCGAGGCCGTCGAGGAGGCCGTCGTAGAAGCCGAGGACGTGCCGGCTGACGTCCATGCCGAGGACGTCCAGCTCGGCCTCGACGATCTCGGCGGGCGTCATCGGCGGCAGCTCGCCGAGGGGGACGGGTTCGGCGAGGCCGAGCTCGACGCCGGACAGGTCGCCGTCGCCGTCCTCGTGGCCGAGCGGCAGCTGCCCCTCGACGGGCGCGGCGCCGGAGCGGCGGGGCCGGGAGGTGATGCGGTCGAGGGCGCCGACCCGGCAGAGCAGGTCGCGGCGGGGCACCGGCCCGCCGCCGGGGCCGGACGGGTACAGCGCGTCGAACGCCCCGGCGAGGACGAGCCGCTCGGCGGTGGGGCGGGACACCCGGGCGCGCCGCCAGAAGTCGGTCAGCGACGCGTACGGCCGCGCGCCGACGATCGCGCCGACCTCGGCGTCGCTGATGCCCCTGACCTCGTTCAGCGCGACGCGGATCCCGGTGGCGCCGCCCGCGGAGACGGGTTCGGCGTGCCATTGCGGCGCGGACCGGTTGACGTCCAGCGGCAGGATCGGGACGCCGAAGTGCCGCGCGTCGTCCAGGATGACCCGCTTGGGGTACATGCCGGGGTCGTGGGTGAGGACGCCGGCGTAGAACGCGGCGGTGTGGTGCCGTTTCAGCCAGGCGGACTGGTAGGTCGGCAGCGCGAACGACGCGGCGTGCGCCTTGCAGAACCCGAACGCGCCGAACGCGGTGAGCGTCCGCCAGACCCGTTCGACGGTCGGCTCGTCGTAGCCGCGCGCGAGGGCCTTCTCGCGGAACCAGGCGCCGACGACGGCCTGGCCGCGCTCGTGGTTCAGGCTGCGCCGCGCCGCCTCCGCCGTCGACAGCCCGCAGCCGGTCATGACGTCGAGGACGCGCAGCACCTGCTCGTGGAAGACGACGACGCCGAGGCTCTCCCGCAGCACCGGTTCGAGGTCGGGATGCGGGTAGTCCGGGGCGCGGGTCCCGGCGCGGGCGTCCAGGAACGGCGACACCATGTCGGAGTTGACCGGCCCGGGGCGGAACAGCGAGATGTCGATGACGAGGTCGTCGAGGTTCCACGGCTGGAGCCGGCCGATCAGCTCGCGCTGGCCGGGCGACTCGATCTGGAAGCAGCCGAGCGTGCGGGACGTGCGGATCAGCGCGAAGGTGTCGGGGTCGTCCCGGGGGACGGCCTCCAGGTCGATCTCCTCGCCGGTGGTCCGCGCGACCTCCGCGACCGCGTGCGCCATCGCCGACTGCATCCGGACGCCGATGACGTCGAGCTTCAGCAGGCCCATCGCCTCGACGTCGTCCTTGTCGAACTGGCTCATCGGGAACCCGAGCGCGCTCTGCTCCACCGGCACCCGGTCGCGGAGCGTCGCGTTGGACAGCAGCACCCCGCACGGGTGCATCGCGATGTGCCGGGGCAGGCCGTCCAGCCGCTCGGCGATGCGGAACAGCACGTCGAGGCGGCCCTGCGACAGGTTGCTCTGCCGCAGCTCCGGCAGGTCCCGCAGGGCGGCGCCGATCTGGCTCGCGCGGATGTGCGGGAACGCCTTGGCGATCGCGTCGATCTCCTGCGGCGGCAGCCCGACGGCGTTGCCGACGTCGCGGATCGCGCTGCGCGCCCGGTAGGTCTCCATCATCGACACGCACGCGGTGCCGTCGGCGCCGTACCGGTCGAACAGCGCCTCGTACGCCTCCAGCCGCCGCGCCGACTCCACGTCGAGGTCGATGTCCGGCAGGCCCTCGCGGCTGTCGGCGAGGAACCGCTCCATGACCAGGTCGTGCCGGAGCGGGTCGAGGTCGCCGATGCCGAGCAGGTGGTTGACCAGGCTGCCCGCGCCCGAGCCGCGGATCGCGCAGCGGATGCCGCGCGACCGGATCAGCGCGGCGGCGTCGGCGACCGTGAGGAAGTACGAGGCGAGCCCCTTGCGGGCGATCACGCCCAGCTCGTCGGCGAGCCGCGCCTCCGCCCGCCGGGACCCTTCGAGCCCGCGCCGGGCCATCCCCTCCGCGCAGCGGGCGGCGAGCCGGGCCTGCGGGTCGCCGGCCGTCTCGGGCAGGTGCACCGCGTCCATCCCCAGGTCGCGGCCCGGATCCAGGACGCACCGCTCCGACAGCCGCCGCGTCTCGGCGAGCAGCTCGTCCGCCTCGTCCGGGCCGCAGGCGAGCTCGGCGACCCGGCGCATCTGCGGCACCGACTTCAGGTAGGCGTGCCCGGTGCGGTCGTCGAGGTGCCGGCGGTCCAGCGGGACGAGCCGCCGGGTCACGTCCAGCACCTGCGCCACCGGATGGTCGGCGGGCTCCAGGTACCGGACGGCGTTGGCGAGCACCGCGGGCACCCCGGACGCACGGGCGAGCGCGAGCGTCCGCGCAGCCCGGTGCCCGTCCCCCACGTCGTGGTGGTCCACGATCTCGATCACCGTCTCGGCCGCCGCGCGCCAGGCGTCGAGGAGCCGGGACGCGAGGTCGGGGCGCCGCGCCGCGACGGCCTTTCCCACGTCGGAGGCGGGGCCGAGGAGGACCACGAGGCCCTCGGCGTGCGCGCCGATCATCTCCCGGGTCGTCACCGGGTGCCCCCGCTCGCCCGCCGCGTGCGCCGCGGTGACCAGCCGGCACAGCGACCGCCATCCGGCGCGGCCCTCGGCCAGCACCACGACCCGCTCGCCGCCGGCGAGGCCGAGGTCGGCGCCCACGACCGCGCCGATCCCCGCGGCGTCGCACGCCTGGACGTGCCGCACCGCGCCGTACAGCCCGTCCCGGTCGGTCAGCGCGAGCGTCTCCAGGCCGAGGTCGGCCGCGCGCGCGGCCAGCGCGGCGGGCGGCGCCACGCCGTACCGGAGCGAATACGCCGAAGCGACGTGAAGGTGCACGTCAATCCCATACCCGGGATAGCAGCCAGCTGTCGGACGCCGCGTCGTAACGCAGCTCGTAGACCCCGATCTCCCGGTCCGGGGTCGCCTCGACCCGCCAGAACTCCCGCTCGCCGGTGGCCTCGCCGTCGGGATGCTGCTCCCGCCACCAGTCGCGGGTCGTGACCCAGTGCTCCAGGACCCGCCGGACGCGGTAGAGCCGGCCACGCCAGACGAACCGGACCGGACGCCCGTCGCTCACCCAGACGTCCACCGGGTCGCCGAACACGCGTGTCATCTGCCTCCCCCTCGTGCTCGCCGCACGGGGGAAGGAGCATGCGGCCGTTCGAACATACGTTCGCGACCGAGTCTAGAGACCCCGGCGACCACCGGGCAAGGCGGGGTCCGCGCGACCGCCGGCACGGCCCCCGGCCGACGCCCTGGTCACGCCACCGACGCGCTCCACCTCGACCGATATGGACCGGCGGACCGGCGGACCGGCGGACTGGCGGACTGGCGGGGCCACCTCAACCGGCAGCCCAGCCACGCGGCGGCCCGAACCGTCGCGATCGCGAGCGAAGCCAAGTTCGAGCTTGCGAGAACTTGATCGCGCAGCGAGCCCCCAGGGCGAGTCGAAGCGATGCAGCGATCGCACGCATTGCCCGTTGAAGGAAGGCCCTCTAGGGCCTGACGCCAAGGGCAATGCAAATGGACACAGCGACGTCGGGGGCGGTGGTGACGTCGGCCATGCCGCCGCCGGGCCAGAGGTAGGACCAGCCGGTGCCGACCGGGGTGGCGACGACCATGACCTGCCGGTCGGCGCCCGCGCCGTGGACGCTGAGCACGCTCTCGCCGGGTCCGGCGAACCGGCAGGTCAGACCCCGGGCGTGGAGTTCGCCCGCCAGGGCCGCCAGGTGCCGGCGACGCACCTCGGCGATCTCTCGTCCCTCGACTACAGACACCCGTATCAGCCGCCTCAGCATGGACCGGACCGTCTTGCCGGGCGACCTTGGGCGATCGGGCGGCGACGGTTGGTGACCGGCTCTCAGGATGACCCGAACCGGCGCGCCGCGCAGGGAAACACAGAGAGTCGGACGGTGTTCTCCCTGTACGGGTTCCAGCGAACGGAACCCGGTTCGGATCCGGAGGGTGCGTCCGTGATAGAAGCCTCTCTGAGACGGGCGTCCGGCGCCCGGCCCGGATAAGGAGTCAGCCGATGACCGCCGCCCCCGCCGGCGAGGAGCCGGATCCACCGGAAGGCGATCCGCCGGAGCACGAGGACGCCCCGCACCGCGCCGGGCACGAGCTGGCCGGGCTGCGCGAGCGCAAGAAGCAGCGGACCAGGCTCGCGCTGATCGACGCGGCGCTCGAGCTGTTCCTCGCGCAGGGCTACGAGGCCACGACGATCGACGAGATCGTGGCGGCGGTGGAGGTGTCGCAGCGCACGTTCTTCCGCTACTTCGCCACCAAGGAGGACGTCGTCACGAGCTTCCTCGCCGAGCACGACCAGGTGCTGGAGGACGCGCTGGCGGCGCGGCCGCCGGAGGAGCGCCCGTTCACCGCGCTGTTCGAGTCGCTGCGGGTGGTGCTGCGCACCATCGCGGGGAGCGATCCGGCCGACAGCGAGCGGTTCCGCCGGGTGCGGCAGGTGATCGAGGCGACGCCGACGCTGATCTCGGCGCAGATGGCGCGGTACAAGGCCGCGGAGAGCAAGCTCGCCGACGAGATCGCGCGGCGGGAGGGCGTCGACCCGCTCGCCGACCTGCGGCCCCGGATCGTCGTGGCGTTCTACTCGTCGGCGACGCGCGTCGCGTTCGAGGACTGCGCGCGGCAGGACATCTGGGACCCCGAGACGGTCGCGGCCCGGGTCGAGGAGGCGGTGGCGCTCGTCGAACGCACGATGCGCGACTGGGTCTGACGGAATAGCCCGCGCGGGCACCGGGTTCGCCGTTGTCGTAGGTTCCCCGAACGGCAGGAGTGGAAATGCGCGCGATCGTCGTCTCCGAGAGCGGCGGCCCCGAGGTGCTGGTGCCCGGCGAGCGTCCCGACCCGGTGCCCGGCCCGGGGGAGGTGCTCATCGACGTGGCGGCGAGCGGCGTCAACTTCATCGACGTGTACTACCGGACGGGCGCCTACGCGCAGCCGCTGCCGTACGTGCCGGGCGTGGAGGGCGCGGGGACGGTCGCGGCGGTCGGCGAGGGCGTCGGCGATGTCGCGGTGGGCGACCGGGTGGCGTGGTCGAACGTGCAGGGCTCGTACGCGCAGAAGGCCGTGGTCCCGGCGGACAAGGTCGTGCCGGTCCCGGACGGCGTCGGCCTGGACGACGCGGCCGCCGCGCTGCTGCAGGGCATGACGGCGCACTACCTGACCCGTTCGGTGCACGAGGTGAAGCCCGGCGACACCGTCCTCGTGCACGCGGCGGCGGGCGGGATGGGCCTGCTGCTCACCCAGGTCTCCAAGGCGGCGGGCGCGCGCGTCATCGGGACCGCCTCGACGCCGGAGAAGAAGCGGACGGCGCGCGAGGCGGGCGCCGACGAGGTGCTGGACTACGACGGTTTCGCCGACCGGGTGCGGGAGCTGACCGGCGGCGAGGGCGTCGCGGTGGTGTACGACGGTGTGGGCGCGCCCACGTTCGACGGCAGCCTGGCGAGCCTGCGGCGGCGCGGCGTCCTCGCGCTGTACGGCGCGGCGGGCGGGAAGGTGCCGCCGTTCGACCCGCAGCGGCTGAACGCGGCCGGGTCGCTGTTCCTGACCCGGCCGACGCTGGCGCACTACACCGCGACCCGCGAGGAGCTGCTGGAACGCGCCGCCGACGTGTACGGCTGGATCGCGTCGGGCGCGCTGGAGCTGCACATCGGGAAGCGGTACGACCTCGCCGACGCGGCCGCCGCGCACGCCGACCTGGAGGCGCGCCGCACCACCGGGAAGCTGCTCCTCGTCCCTTGACGATCATCCCCTAATGATGATCAGCGGGGCGCCGGCTCCCCTAACCTTGCCTCCATGACGACTCAGACCGCCGACCCCCTCGATCAGGACGAGCCCCGCGTCCTCGGGCCCTACCGCCTGCTCGGCAGGCTCGGCCGCGGGGGCATGGGCACCGTGTACCTGGCCGCCGAGCCGGACGGGCGCCGGGTCGCGGTCAAGGTCGTCAATCGCGAGCTGGCCGGGGAGCCGGCGTTCCTCGCCCGGTTCCGCCGGGAGGTCACGGCGGCGCGCCGCGTCCACCGGTTCTGCACCGCGCCCGTGCTGGACGCCGAACTCGACCAGGACCCGCCGTACGTCGTCACCGAGTACATCGACGGCCCCAGCCTGGAGGCCGCCGTCCGGGAGCGGGGCCCGCTGCCCGGCTCCGACCTGGAGGGTCTCGCGGTCGGCGTGGCGACCGCGCTCGCGGCGATCCACGGCGCCGGGATCGTGCACCGCGACCTCAAGCCCGCCAACGTCCTGCTGTCGTCCACCGGGCCCCGCGTGATCGACTTCGGCATCGCCCGCGCCCTCGACGCCCCCGACGGCCCGACCCGCACCGGCCAGTTCGTCGGCACCCCGTCCTACATCGCGCCCGAGGTGCTGCACGGCGGGCCGGTCGAGCAGGCGTCGGACGTGTTCGCCTGGGGCTGCGTCATCGCGTACGCCGGGACGGGCCGCCCGCCGTTCCAGGGCGAGTCGGTCGCGGACACGTTCCGGCGGATCGGCGCCGAGGAGCCGGTGCTGGACGGCCTGGACCCGAGGCTGCGCGCGATCGTCGGGTCCGCGCTCGCCAAGGACCCGCGGAGGCGGCCGACAGCCGAGCGGCTCCTCGCCCGGCTCGTCGGGCAGGAGGCGGCCGATCCGGCGCGGACCGCGGAGACGGTCTCGGCGGCCTGGCGGCGTCCGGAGGGGGCGCCCGCCCCGCCGCCGCCCGCGCCCGCTCCCGTTCCCGCACCGGCGGAGGTCCCGGAGCCGCGTCCCGCCGAGCCGTCCGGCACCGGAGCGCTCGGCGACGGCGCGCCCGCCGCCGCGCCGCCCGCGAAGGCCGCCGCCTCCCCCGGGCCGGACGAGGAGACCGTCGTGGTCGACCTGCCGTTCCCGGAGGTGTGGCGCGGGCCGCGGCGCTGGTTCACGCTGCTGCGCGGGCTGCTGGTGATCCCGCACCTGCTGGTGATGCTGCTCATGTACACCGCGCTGGTGCTGGTCATGCTGGTGAGCTGGGTGGTCATCCCGTTCACCGGCCGGTACCCGCGCCCGCTTTACGGCCTGGCCGTCGGCTGCCAGCGCTGGTCGAGCCGCGTCGTGGCGTACGCGTTCGGGCTCACCGGCGAGAAGATCCCGCCGTTCCGCACGCTGCCCCGCGCGCGCCGGGCCCGCTGACCCGCCGGGCCGCCGGGCCGCCGGGCCGCCGGAACCGCCTGGACCGGGCGAACCCGGCCGGTCCTTCGCGCGTCTGAAACGTCGGCGGCCACTAGGGTGCTACCCGAAACCACCGGCAACGTCCGGAAACCCCCTCCCAGGAACTTCACACCAATGACCACGCACGCAGGAGAGAACGGCGAGGCCCTGCGCCCCGACGACCCCACCGGGCTCGGGCCCTACCGGCTGGTGGGACGGCTCGGCCGCGGCGGCATGGGCACGGTCTACCTCGGCGAGGAGGCCGGCGGGCGGCGCGTCGCCGTCAAGGTGATCAACCGCGAGCTGGCCGGGGAGGCGCCGTTCCGCGACCGGTTCCGCCGCGAGGTGACGGCCGCGCGGCAGGTCCGCCGGTTCTGCACCGCGCCCGTGGTGGACGCCGAGCTCGACCGGGACCCGCTGTACGTGGTCACCGAGTACATCGACGGACCGAGCCTGGAGAGCGCCGTCCGGGAGCGGGGCCCGCTGCCCGGCTCCGACCTGGAGGGCCTGGCGGTCGGCGTGGCGACCGCGCTCGCCGCGATCCACGGCGCCGGGATCGTGCACCGCGACCTCAAGCCCGCCAACGTCCTGCTGTCGTCCACCGGCCCCCGCGTGATCGACTTCGGCATCGCCCGCGCCCTCGACGCGGCCGACGGCCCCACCCGCACCGGCCAGTTCGTCGGGACGCCGAACTACCTGCCGCCCGAGCTGCTGCGCGGCGAGCCGGTCACCCCGGCCTCCGACGTGTTCTCCTGGGGCTGCGTCGTCGCCTACGCCGGGACGGGCACCGCGCCGTTCTCCGGGAGCACCGTCCCGGAGATCTTCTACCGGGTCGCGCACGACGAGCCGAAGCTCGACGGCCTCGACCCGGGCCTGCGCGACATCGTCGCCGCCGCGCTCGACAAGGACCCGCGGAACCGGCCGTCCGTCCAGGAGCTGCTCGGCCGCCTGGTCGGCGCCGGGCAGACGCCCGACCCGGCCGTGCTCGCGCAGACCGTCCAGGCGAGCTGGCACGGCACCAGGACGGACCAGACCGTGCAGGCGCCGCACGCTCACCCGGCCCCCGCCACGCTGTTCGAGGCGGACGCCACGCGCCGCGACCCCGGTCCGGCCGGCGGGCCGGGCGGGTCCGGCGGCGTGCCGAAGCGTCCGCTGATCATCGCGGGCGCCGCCGTCGCCGCGCTGGCCGTCGTCGCCGCGGTCGTGGCGTTCACCGTGCTCCGCCCGGACGGCCCGCCCGACAAGCTCGCCACCGTGTTCAGCGACGACTTCTCCAGCCAGGACTCCGGCTGGAGCGGCGGCGCCTACACCAGCCAGTACGGCTACCAGGACGGCAAGTACTGGCTCGACGTCGACAACTACAGCTCCTCGCGGTCGCGGGACGTGCCCAAGGACCCCAAGGACGTCCCGGAGAAGATGCTGATGACCGTCACGGTCACCGTCTGGCAGGGCGCGCCGGACGCGCACTACGGCATGGCGTGCCGGTCGGGCGACGACGGCAAGCAGCAGTACACGTTCCTCGTCCGGCACGACGGCAAGGGCGCGACGCTCCGCAAGACCAGCGCCGCCCTCGGTTCCAAGGAGCTGGCCTCGCCCGACTCCGTCCCTGGCTTCGCCAAGAAGGGGCCGAACAAGCTGCAGGTCGCCTGCGAGGGCGAGGACGGCGGCAAGAAGGTCCGGCTGCGGCTCTGGGTGAACGGGAAGCAGGTCGTGGACAAGACCGACGCCGACCAGCCGCTGCCGAACGGCGGGGCGAGGCTGCAGATCGAGCGGGGCGGCAACCAGGCCGACAAGAGCGTCGTCGGCTTCGACGACTTCGACCTCTCCAAGATCACCGGCTGACCGGGGGCACCCGGCCGGGCCGGCGTCGTCACCCGTCGGCGGGCAGGTACCCGGCGATCCAGCGGGCCAGCTCGGCGAACACCTCGCCGCGGGCGGGCTCCGCCGACAGCGTCAGGTCGTGCAGCCCGCCGTCGATCCGGACGAGGGTGACGTGCGGGCCGAGCCGGGGCGCCCACTTCGCCATGTGCGCGACGTCCAGGACGGCGTCGGCGCCGGTGACGTCGAGCACCTTGCGGGTGGGCCGGACGCTGCGCGCGGACGCCATCACCAGGACGGGCACGTCGATGTCCAGCCCGCGGTGCGCGCGCAGCTGGCCGCGGCGGATGGCGGCGAGCCACGCCGCGCGCACCGGGAACCCCTCGATCGGCTTCCAGGCGAGGTCGAAGTCCCACTCGCCCTCGTGGTCGCGGTGGATGCTGCGCGGGTACCGGTCGCTCACCCCGGCGGGCAGCGCCGCCTTCGGGAACCGGGGCCGCAGCGCCCGCGCCAGCCCGGCACCGATCGTGCGCATCGGCGCCGACTCGTTGATGTCGAGGAACGGGCTGTTCAGGAACACCCCGTCGACCAGGCCCTTGCCCTTCGCCCGGTCGGCCCAGAGCGCGGCGATGAGCCCGCCGGTGGAGTGCCCGTTCAGCAGCAGCGTGCCGTGCCCGTCCACGTCCCGGACGATCCGGACGGCCTCGTCGATCTCCGGGAAGTACTCCGTCAGGCTCTCGACGTAGTTCGGGGTCTGGTGCGGCCGCAGCGACCGCCCGTACTTGCGCAGGTCGAGGGCGTAGAAGTCGAAGCCGAGGCCGAGGTAGAAGTCGGCGAGGTGGGCCTGGAAGAAGTAGTCGACGAACCCGTGCAGGTACAGCACGGCCCGGCGGGACGGCTCCGCGCCGCGCCGCCGGACGAGGGTCGCCACGACCTCGCCCTCGGCGTCGTGTCCCATCGGCAGCTCGATCGCCTCGTATCCGGGGCCGAGCACGTCCTCCGTCACGTCCATCGCGTCTCCTTCGCCGTACCGCCCGCCCCACAGCGTACGGCCAGGGCGCGTGCCGCTCGGAGCCCCCTATCCGGACGTCCGATATGTCGGTCGCAGAGGTCCGGAAGTCCCCTAAGGTGAGTGACGACCCCGTCACGGGTCGCGACCCCCGGCAGCGGACACGGAACCAGGAGCGATGACCGACACCACCGACGACCGCTCGACCCGGCTGCGGACGGGACTGCGCCGCCGCCACATGACGATGCTCGCCATCGGCGGCGCGGTGGGCGCGGGCCTGTTCGTCGGCAGCGGCGCCGTGATCGGCACCGCCGGGCCCGCCGCCGTCGTCTCGTACGCGGCGGCCGGCGTCCTGGTGCTGTGCGTGCTCCGGGCGCTCGGCGAGATGGTGGTGGCGCGGCCGGTCGCCGGGTCGCTCGCCGAGTACGCGCGGATGGCGCTCGGCCCGTTCGCGGGGTTCACGATCGGCTGGCTGTACTGGTACCTGTACGTGATCCTCGTCGGTGCGGAGGCGACGGCCGGCGCGGCGATCCTGGCGGGCTGGATCGACCTGCCGCAGTGGTTCCTCGCGGCCGCGCTGCTGGTGGTGATGACGGCGGTCAACCTGGTCTCGGTCCGCTCGTTCGGCGAGTTCGAGTTCTGGTTCGCCTCGATCAAGGTCGCCGCGATCCTGGTGTTCCTCGTGCTGGGCGTGCTCTGGGTCGCCGGCCTGTGGCCCCACTCCCCCGGCGGCCTGGACGTGCTCACCGGGCACGGCGGCTTCGCCCCCAACGGCGTCAAGGCGATCTTCACGGCGATCGTGGCGGTGATGTTCGCGTTCGGCGGCACCGAGATCGTCACGGTCGCCGCCGCCGAGAGCGAGGAGCCGGGCCGCGCCGTCGCGAAGGCGACCGGCAACGTGCTGTACCGCGTCGCGCTGTTCTACGTGCTGTCCATCCTGCTCGTCGTGTCGATCCTGCCGTGGAACGACGCCAAGGTGCTGACCAGCCCGTTCGTCAGCGCCCTGGACCGGCTGGACGTGCCGGCCGCCGGCACCGTGATGCAGGCGGTGATCCTCACCGCGGTGCTGTCGGTGCTGAACTCGGCGATCTACGTCTCGTCCCGGATGCTGTACGTGCTGACCCGGGACGGGGACGCGCCCGCCGGGCTGGTGCGGCTGAACCGGCGCGGCGTCCCCGTCCGCGCGATCCTGCTCGGCACGGTCGCGGCCTGGGCGGCGGTGATCGCCTCGTACACCTCGCCCGACCAGGTCTTCAAGTTCCTGATGAACTCGATCGGGGTCATCCTCGCGTTCGTCTACGTGTCGATCATGCTGTCCGAGCTGCGGCTGCGCGCCCGGCTCCGGCGCGAGGACCCGGGCAGCCTCACCTACCGCATGTGGCTGTACCCGTACCTGTCGTGGCTGGTCGTCGCCGCGCTGCTGGCGGTGCTGGTGTCGATGGCGTTCATGCACGCCCAGCGGTCGCAGCTGATCGCCTCGCTCGTCAGCCTCGCGGTGGTCGCCGCCTGCTACCCGCTGCGCGCGCGGTTCGGCCGCAAGCCGCCCGTCGCCGCTCCCCCGGCCCTCACGAAGGCGCCCTAGTCCTTCCTGCCGGTCGCGGCGATGGCGACGCCGAGGCCGATCATCATCAGGCCGCCGGTGCCGCCGATCGCGGCGAGCCGGCGCGGCGACCGGGCGAACCAGCCGCGCGCGGCGCCGGCGGCCAGCCCCCAGCAGCTGTCGCACAGCAGCGCGATCACCACGAAGATCAGCCCGAACACCAGCATCTGCAGCGGCACGTGCCCGCGCCCGCGGTCCACGAACTGCGGCAGCACCGCGGCGAAGAAGACCGTCGTCTTCGGGTTGGTGGCCCCGACGACGAAGCCCTGCCACAGGTCGCGGGCGCGGCTGCGGCCGGACGCGCCGCCCGCGCCGCCGATCGCCTCGGTCAGCGACCGGCGGTGCCGGAACGCCTGGACGCCGAGGTACACGATGTAGGCGGCGCCCGCGAGCTTCAGGGCGGTGAACACCACGACGGACCGCTCCACGATCGAGCCGATCCCCAGCGCGACGGCGGCGACCAGCGCCAGCGCGCCGATCTCGTTGCCGACGACGCTGGTCAGGGCGGTGCCGCGGCCGTGCGCGAGGGCCCGGCCGACCACGAACAGCACCGTCGGGCCGGGGATCACGATGATGGCCAGCGCCATCGCGGAGAAGGCGAGCAGGTGCCCGGTCGACATCATGGACGAACAGTACGCACCGGACTTCCCGCCCGCCCACCGGTTTTCACGCGGTCTCGACCCGCCAGGTCGCGCCGGACGCCTCCAGGAAGCCGAGGAGATCGGCCGGGTCGAACGCCTCGGCGGGCGTGCGGGTCCCGGCGGGCGCCCCGTCCGCGACGAGCCGCCGCGCGCCCTCGACCGCGATCACCGCGGTGGTCCCGTACGCGTCCGTCCCGGTGACCACACCGCGCACGGTCCGTCCGGACGGGTCGGACGCCTCGGCCAGCATGAGCCACCGGGCGCCCGCCCGGGACGCCTCGTCCGGACGCTCCGGGACGCTCTCCACCGCTTCGCTGGTCAAGCTCCCGAACAGGGCGGCGACCTCGGTGCGGATCGCGGCCCGGACGCGCCGCGCCCGCACATGGCGCGGGACGGTGACGACGCCGGGCAGCGCGAAGGGCGCGACCGCGACCTTCTCCGGCTCGCCGGGCAGGGCGATCGTCCGGCCGGTGTCGCCGGCGGGCGCGGGGACCCAGTCCCCGTCGCGGTACTCCAGCGGCGCCGCGCCGTCGGCCGCCGCCATCGACCGCGCGGTGCCGCGCGACACCGCGCCGGGCCGCCGCAGGTCGGCGACCAGCAGGTCGTCGACGTCGTCGAGGCGGGCGGCGACGAGCGCGGCGATCAGGTCGCCGGGCCCGCCGTCGTCGGCCAGGCCCGGGACGACCGTCACCCCGGCGCGCGCGGCGTCCGCGCCGAACGTGTCGAGGACGTGCCGCAGGTAGCCCTGCTCGCCCGTGGTGTCGACGTAGTGGCATCCGGCGGCGATCGCGGCCCGCACGACCGGTTCGCCCCACAGCGCGAACGGTCCCGCGCAGTTGATCACGGCGTCGCAGTCGCGGAACGCCTCGGTGAGGACGGCGTGGTCCTCAAGGCCCGCGATCCGGAGGTCGGCGTCCGGGGCGCCGGCGCGCTCGGCGGCCGCGCGCAGGCGCTCGCGGTCGCGTCCCACGGCGACGGCCTCGATCCCCCGGCGGCGCAGTTCGGCGAGCGCCAGCCCTCCGGTGAACCCGCTCGCTCCGTAGACGGCGATTCTCATGGTGCCTCCCTGTCGATGTGCTCTCTGCGATCACCGTAGGGAGAGCGCGGGAGACTCCCCATGCCCGAGGATCCAGCCACCATGTCCATTCGTCTCGCTGCTGGATGTCTCGCGATACGGTCGGACACATGGACGTGCTCAGCGACGCGATCTCCGCCATGCGGCTCGGGCGGCCGCACTCCTCGCGCACCGTCCTGGACGCGCCGTGGGGCGTGCGGTTCGAGCCGCAGAAGGGCGCGGGCTTCCATGTGCTGCTCAAGGGCGCCTGCTGGCTGATCCCCACGGTGGGCGATCCGGTCCGGCTCGGTGTGGGAGACGTCGCGTTCCTGCCGCGCGAGCTGGGCCACGGCCTCGCGGACGTCCCGGACCGTCCGCTGGCCGACGCGCGCTCCCTGATCCGCCCGCAGGCCGCAGGCGGGCTTGATACCGACGGCCACGGCACGGACGGCCACGGCGCGGACAGCCGTACGGAGATGCTGTGCGGCGCGTACCGGCTCGACCAGTCCCGGGTGCATCCGCTGCTCGCCGAACTCCCCGACGTCGTCCACATCCCGGCGCGGATCGGCAGGCATCCGTCGCTGCGCGGCGCGATCGAGCTGCTCGGCCGCGAGCTGGACGGCGGGACGCGGCACGGCGGTGACGCCGCCCTGCCCGCGCTGCTGGACATCCTGCTGCTCTACATGGTGCGCGCCTGGTACGAGGACCGTCCGGCGGACGAGGCGACGGGCTGGGCGGCGGCGCTCCGCGATCCGGCGGTCGCGGCGGCGCTGCGGGGCGTGCACGACGAACCGGGCCGGCCGTGGACCGTCCGGTCGCTGGCCGAACGGGCGGGGCTGTCCCGCGCCGCGTTCGCGCGCCGTTTCACCGCCACGGTCGGCGCGCCTCCGCTGGCGTACGCGACGTGGTGGCGGATGACGGTCGCCGCGCGGCTGCTGCGGGACACCGACCTGCCGCTGCGGGCGGTCGCGGAGCGGGTGGGGTACGCGTCGGAGTTCGCGTTCGCGAAGGCGTTCAAGCGGGAGTTCGCGGAGGCGCCGGGACGGTTCCGGGACGCGGCGAGCGGAGATGACCGGCCCTGGCCGGACGAATGATCGTGACCTAGGCCACATTCCCGGCATACGGTGATCGCATGTCCGCCCCCGCCGGCGCCGCGTCCGGGCCCGTAGGCGTCACGTCCCGGGACGGCCCGGCGCGGGTCGCCTGGCGGCCCGTGCTGCTGATGGCCGGCGCGCTCGGCGCGCTGCTGCTCGCGGTCGCCGCCCGCTACGGCTACCACCGCGACGAGCTGTACTTCCGCGTCGCCGGACGGCACCTGGCCTGGGGCTACCCCGACCAGCCGCCGCTGCTGCCGCTGCTGACCCGCGCCGCGACCGCGGCCTTCGGCGACACGCTCGTGGTGCTGCGCGTTCCCGCGGCCGTCTTCGCCGCGGCGGGCGTCGTGGTCGCCGCGCTCACCGCGCGGGAGATGGGCGGCGGGCGCCGCGCCCAGCTCCTCACCGCCGCCTCCTACGCGGTGTGCCCGTTCGCGGTCGCGGTGGGCCACAGCTTCTACACCGCGACCCTCGACCTGCTGCTGTCGACGGCGCTGGTGTGGCTCGTCGTCAGGTGGGTGCGGACGTCCGACCAGCGGATGCTGCTCGCGGCGGGCGCGGTCGCGGCGGCGGCGCTGAACGTCAAGTATCTGGCCGGGTTCCTGCTCGCCGCGATCGTCGCGGGCCTGCTCGTCTCCGGGCCCCGCGACTTCCTGCGCCGCCCGATGCTCGCGGCCGGCGCCGCGGTCGTCGCCGTGGCGGTGCTGCCCGGGCTGGTGTGGCAGGCCCGGCACGGGTGGCCGCAGATCGACATGGCCGGGAAGATCGCGGACAGCGGCGACTTCGCCGGGCGGCCCGGCTTCGTCCCGTTCCAGATACTGATGACCGGGATCGTGCCGTCCTGGCTGTGGATCTACGGGCTGTGGCGGACGTACCGGTCGGACGCCCTGCGCCCGTTCCGCTTCCTCGGCCACGCGTACCTGCTGCTGAACGTCGTGTTCATCGCGACCGGCGGCAAGCCGTACTACCTGGCCGGGCTGTGGCCGGCGCTGTGGGCGGCGGGCGCCGTCGAGGTCGAGCGGCACGGCGCGCCGCGCGGGTGGGGCTGGGCGGCGACGGCCCCGGCGTACGCGGTGACGGCGGTGTGCAGCGTCGCCCTGACGCTGCCGGTGTACCCGGTGAAGTGGCTGGCCGGCACGCCGCAGCCGGTCATCAACGCCGACTCCGCCGAGACGGTCGGCTGGCCCCGCTTCGCGCGGGAGGTCGCGCGCGTCTACCGGACGCTGCCGCCGGACGAGCGCGCCGAGGCCGTGATCGTGACGGGCAACTACGGCGAGGCCGGGGCGCTCGACCGGTACGGCCCGAAGCTCGGCCTGCCCCGCGCCTACAGCGGGCACAACGGGTTCTGGTACTTCGGCCGCCCGCCCGACACCGGTGGCCCCGCGATCGTCGTCGGCCCGGACACCGTCGCCGACGGCTCGTCCCTGAGCCGCTACTGGACGGACGTCCGCCCGATGGGCCGCATCGACGACGGTGTCGGCCTCGACAACCAGGAGCAGGGCAAGCCGGTATGGGTGTGCCGGGGGCAGCGCGCGCCCTGGACCCGCCTGTGGCCCGAGTTCAAGAAGCTCAGCTGACCCGGGAGGTCAACACGGCACCCGGCTCGTCAGCACGGCACGCGGGACGTCAGCACGGCACGCGGCTCGCCTCGGCGGCGGCAGCGGCCGACGGCACCGTCCGGCCGCGGCGGTCGCGGCGGTCCAGCGCGCCGCCCACCAGCGCCGACGCGAGCCCGGCGGCGCCGAGCAGAGCGGCCACCCAGAGCACGGAGGTGTACCCGAGCCCGGCCCCGATCGCCAGCCCGGCGAGCGCGGGGCCGACAGCGTTGCCGAGGTTGAAGGCCGAGACGTTCGCGGCGGACGCCATGGTCGGCGCGGCGGCCGCCCGCTGCACCACCCACACCTGCAGCGGCGGGATCGTGGCCGAGGCGACGACGCCGAAGACGGTCAGCGTCGCCACCGCCGCGATCCGGTCGTGCGAGGTCACCAGCAGCACCGCCGACAGCGCGGTCAGCCCGGCGAGCGCCGCGAGGACCGTGGGCAGCAGCGCCCGGTCGGTGTAGCGGCCGCCGAGCGGGCCGCCGGCCAGCATCCCCGCGCCGAGCAGCGTCATCACCACCGGGACCGCCCCCTTGCCGAACCCGGTGACGTCGGTCAGCAGCGGCGCCACGTAGGTGACGACGGCCAGCACCGGCGCCCAGCCGAGCGCGGTGGTGGCGAGCGCCAGCCACATCCGGCCGCTGCGGAACACCGCCATCTCGTGCCGCAGCCCGCCCTGCGGGCGCGGACCGGACGGGACGAGCAGCGCGATCCCGGCGAGCGCGACGACGCCGATCCCGGCGACCGTCCAGAACGTGGCGCGCCAGCCGAGCTGCTGGCCGAGGAACGTGCCGAGCGGGACGCCGAGCACGTTCGCCAGGCTGATCCCGGTGAACATCAGCGCGACGGCCCGCGCGCGGCGCTCCGGCGCGACGAGCTCGGCGGCGACGACCGCGCCGACGCCGATGTAGGCGCCGTGCGCGAACGAGGCGACGATCCGCGCCGCGAGCAGGACGCCGAAGCCCGGCGCGAGCGCCGACAGCAGGTGCGCGGCGACGAACAGGGCCATCAGGCCGACGAGCATCGTCTTGCGGGGCAGCCGCGCGCCGAGCGCGGTGACCAGCGGCGCGCCCACCACGACGCCGAACGCGTAGCCGGACACCAGCAGCCCGGCGGCGGGGATCGAGGTGTGGAAGTCGGACGCGAGGTCCGGCAGCAGCCCGGCGATGACGAACTCGGTCGTGCCGATGCCGAAGGCGCCCAGCGCGAGGGCCAGCAGCGCGAGGGGCATGAGGGATCTCCTCGGGTAGAGTAGGCGGCGCCTGCAACAGCAAGCGCATGCATTTATTGCACGAGCATGTATTTGCAGACGCCTGCTATATCACCATGCAAGTACCTGGCGCGCAACACGAGGAGGCGTGAGCCATGTCACCCGCCCAGCCGTCCAGCGCCCCCACCGGCACGGGCGACCGCGCCCAGGGCTGGCGGACCCTCGCCGCCCTGCACGCGCGCATCGAGGACGAGATCGAGCGCGCCCTCCAGCGGCGGCACGGCCTGAGCGTCAACGAGTTCTGCGTGCTGCACCACCTCGCCGGACCCGACGGCCGGCACGTCCGGATGCAGCAGCTCGCCGACAAGCTCGTGCTCAGCCAGAGCGCGACGACCCGCCTGGTCGCCCGGCTGGAGAAGCGCGGCCTGCTCACCCGCGTGCTGTCGGAGGAGGACCGGCGCGGCATCTACGCCGAGGCAACCCCCGAGGGGCACGAACTGCACGCCGAAGCCGCCCCGACGCACAACGCCGCGCTCGACGACGCGCTGGCCGCGGCGGCCCGGCTGCCGGAGCTCGCGCCGCTGGTCGCGGCGCTGGAAGGGCTGGCGAATCTGAAGGTGTGACGGCGGCCGGGCTCAGCCCGTCAGGATCTCCCAGGCCGTGCCGCGGCGGACCAGCAGGTCATGGGTCAGCAGGCTCCCGGCGGGCACGTCCCACGCCGGGTCCGCGACGCCGTCGCCGCGGTTCTCCGCCCACACCTGGCCGACCGCCCAGCGCAGCTTGTCGACGCCGTCCGGGTGCCCGGTGCCGGACGCCACGAACACGTCCCGTGCGGGGGCCGCGACGACGAGGTCCCCCTCCACGTCCTGCGCGAGCTTGTCGAGGAACCCCTCGTCCAGCAGCAGCGCCGCCTCCAGGCCGCCCCGCCGCGACGGCGCGCCCATCGGGCCGGGCTCGCCGAGCGTCACCGTCACCGCGCGCACGTCCGGGTACCAGCTGAGGCCGAGCTCCGGCCTGCGGTCCCGCAGGTTGATCACCGCCTGCCGGCGCAGGTCGCCGGCCGCGACGCCGAGCTCGGCGCAGTGCCGCGGCGCCACGTGCTCGTAGCGGCGGCCCGCGACCGCCGACTCGTCGGCGATCTCCAGCGCGTAGGTGACGTACAGGTCGCCGGCGAACGCGTCGCGGACCGGCTCCTCGTCCGGCGGCAGCGGGAACTCCAGCTGGATCTCCGCCGGAACCCGCGCCTTCATCAGCGGGACGATGAGACTGGACCGCTCGTCCGTCACCGACATTCCTCTCGTACCGACTGCCTCGCACGCGATCGCAACGCTGAGGTCGTTGAGGCTCGAGCTTAGTACGGGTGCGGGAGGGGCCGGACTGCCCCGCGCGGCGCGGGTGTGATCGCGCGGGCACGGTGGGTAGTGATCGTGGCGGAGGGGACGTGAACTTCTGGGAGTACCTGGGCAGCCGGCGCGAGCGGCTCCAGTTCGAGACCTGGCAGCACGCCAGCATGGTGTTCCAGTGCGTGCTGGCCGCGCTGGTGCTCGGGCTGCTGATCGGGCTGGCCGTCTACCGCAGCGGCCGGCTGTCGGCGGTGGCCACCAGCACCGCCGGGGTGATCTTCACGATCCCGTCGCTGGCGCTGCTCGGCCTGCTGATCACGCCGCTCGGCCTCGGGGTGGCGCCGAGCGTCGTCGCGCTGACCCTGTACTCGCTGCTGCCGATCGTGCGGAACACCGTCGTCGGGCTGGCCGGCGTCGACAGGACGCTGGTGGACGCGGCGCGCGGCATCGGGATGACCCGCACCGCGATCCTGCTGCGGATCGAGCTGCCCCTCGCGTGGCCGGTGATCCTCACCGGCGTCCGGGTGAGCACGCAGCTCGCGATGGGGATCGCGGCGATCGCCGCGTACGTGTCCGGGCCGGGGCTCGGCGAGCAGATCTTCTCCGGGCTGGCCCGGCTGGGCGGCGCCAACGCGATCAACATGACGCTCGCCGGGACGGTGCTGATCATCATCCTGGCGCTGCTGTTCGACGGGTGCTTCGTCCTGATCGGGCGGCTGACGACCCCGCGGGGCGTCCGTGTCTGAGGGCGGCGTGCGGGAGGCCGGCGGCACGGCGGCGGCCGCGGGCGACGACGACGCCGGGCGCGGCGGGATCCGGCTGATCAACGTCACCAAGCGGTACCCCGGGCAGGCCGCCGCGGCCGTCGACGACGTCACGATGACGATCCGCAGTGGCGAGATCGTCGTGCTGCTCGGCCCGTCCGGCAGCGGCAAGACCACGATGATGCGGCTCATCAACCGGCTGATCGAGCCGACGTCCGGGAAGATCTTCGTGGCGGGCCGGGACGCGATGGGCCTCGACCCGACGGAGCTGCGCCGCCACATCGGCTACGTCATCCAGAACGCCGGGCTGTTCCCGCACATGACGGTCGCGACGAACATCGGCCTCGTCCCGCAGATGCTGAAGTGGGACAAGAAGCGGATCGCGGCCCGCGTCGACGAGCTGCTCGACCTCGTCGACCTCGATCCCGCCCAGTACCGCGACCGGTACCCGCGCGAGCTGTCCGGCGGCCAGCAGCAGCGCGTCGGCGTCGCGCGCGCGCTCGGCGCCGACCCTCCCGCCATGCTGATGGACGAGCCGTTCGGCGCCCTCGACCCGATCACCCGCGGGAACCTCCAGGACTCGCTGCTGCGGCTCCAGGAGGAGCTCGGCAAGACGATCGTGTTCGTCACCCACGACATCGACGAGGCGCTCAAGCTCGGGGACCGCATCGCGATCCTCGACAAGGGCTCGCGCGTCGCGCAGTACGCGACCCCGCAGGAGATCCTGCTGAACCCGGCCGACGCGTACGTCGAGCAGTTCCTCGGCGGCGGGCAGGCGATGCGGCTGCTGCAGTTCAGCCGGGTCGCGGACGTGCCGCTGCAGGAGGTGCCGCGGGCGCGGACCGGCGACGACGCGGCGGAGGTCCGGCGCCGGATCGAGGGCGGCGAGACCGGCTTCGCGATCGTCCTGGACGAGCGGGACCGGCCCGTCCGCTGGGCCCATCCCGAGGACCTGGAGGGCGTCACCGGGCCGATCGGCGAGCGCGGCATGGCCGTCGCGACGCCGATCCGGGCCCGCGACACCCTCCAGCAGGCCCTCGAATGGCTGATCCAGATCGAGCACGAGTGGGTGCCGGTCGTCGGGCCGCGCGGCGTCTACCGCGGCACCGTCACCCTCGGCACCCTGCAGAACGCGATCAAGGAGATGAAGGACCGCGCGCGGACCCGGAGGCGGACCCCGTGAGCGCACCGCCGCCCGCCGCCCCGGCGCCGTCCGGGGAGGCGCCGGCGGAGAACCCGAGCGCCGCCGCCGAGCCGCGGCAGTCGCTGCACACCCCGACCGGGCGGTCCTGGCGGTCGTGGCTGGAGCCGGTCGCCATCGTCCTCATCGGCGCCGCATGGCTGCTGTACGTGGAGAACTCGAACCTGGACAGCATCGCCGCCCGCAGCCTCGCGACGCGCTACGTCGGGCGGAAGACGTGGGAGCACATCGAGCTGACCGTCGTGTCCACGCTCGTCGTGCTGGTGATCGCGATCCCGCTCGGCGTCCTGCTGAGCCGCTCGTGGGCGCGTCCCGCCACGCCGTTCGTGCTGGCGATCGCCAACGTCGGGCAGTCCGCGCCCGCCATCGGCGTGGTGGTGCTGCTCGCGGTGATCTGGGGCATCGGCTTCTGGACGGCCGTCGTCGCGCTCGTCGCCTACGGGGTGCTGCCCGCGCTCCGCAACACCATGGTGGGGCTCCAGCAGGTCGACCCGACCCTCACCGACGCGGGGCGGGGCATCGGGATGTCGCCGGGCACGGTGCTGCGCCGCGTCGAGCTCCCGCTGGCGGCGCCGGTCATCCTGGCCGGCATCCGCACCACGCTGGTGCTCATGGTCGGGACGGCGAGCATCGCCGCGTTCATCAGCGGCGGCGGGCTCGGCGACCTCATCACCAGCGGCGTCAGCACCCAGCGCACCCCGGTGCTGCTCACCGGCTGCGTCCTCATCGCGCTGCTCGCGCTGCTGATCGACTGGCTCGGCGGGATGGCGGCCCGGGCCCTCGCCCCGAAGGGGCTGTGATGCGGCGCGGGCTCCTGGCGGCCGGCCTGGCGCCGGTGCTGCCGCTCCTCCTCGCCGGATGCGGGCTCAAGCCGGCGTCGGCGTTCCTGCCGCACATCGAGCCCGGCAGCATCCGCCCCGTCCCGGACCTGAAGAACGCGACGATCCGGGTCACCTCGAAGGAGTTCACCGAGCAGATCATCCTCGGCAAGATCGCGGTGCTGGCGCTCACCGCCGCCGGCGCGAACGCGGTCGACCACACCAACGTGCAGGGCAGCGTCACCGCCCGCAAGTCCATCACCAGCGGCGACAACGACCTCGCCTGGGAGTACACCGGCACCGGCTGGATCACCTACCTCGGGCAGGAGAACCCGATCCCCGACCCGCAGAAGCAGTTCGAGGCCGTCCGCGACCTCGACATGAAACGCAACCACATCGCCTGGCTGGCGCCTCCGGCGCCGCTCAACAACACCTATGCGATGGCGGTCACGACCGCGAACCAGAAACGGTTCGGGCTCACCGACCTCTCCGACATGGCGAAAGTCCCGACCGGCCAGCGGACGTACTGCGTCGACCCCGAATTCTTCGCCCGCAACGACGGGCTGCGCGGGATGCTCCAGGCGTACGGACTGTCCTACGGGTCGAGCGTCCCCGCAGGGAACGTGCGGCAGATGTCGTCGGGCGTCGTCTACAGCGCCACGTCGAGCGGGAAATGCACCTTCGGCGAGGTGTTCACCACCGACGGCCGCATCCAGGCGCTCCACCTGCACGTGCTCGGCGACAGCAAGCACTTCTTCCCGAACTACAACCCGGCCATCACCGTCCGCGAGACGGTGCTGCGCGCGCATCCGGAACTCACGGGGCTCTTCGCGAAGATCAGCCCCCGGCTCACCACCGGCGTCATGCGGAACCTGAACAGCAAGGTCGACGTGAACGGCGACGACCCGGTGCTCGTCGCCCGCGACTGGATGCGCGAGCAGGGGCTCATCAAATAGCCCCGCTCGTCAAATGACAGGGGCGCCCCCCGGCGGCACCACCGGCAGGCCGTCCGGCGCGCCCTTCTCGATGAGCCGCCACACGGCGTCGGTGTCGAGATGCCGCTCGACGAGGTCGCCCAGCGCGTCCAGCGTCGCTTCCCGCAGCGCGGCGAACGACACGTCCGGCGCCGGGGCGAAGTCGCGTCCCGCCGTCTCCGCGACGTCCCTCAGGAAGGCCCGCCGGAATCCGTCGTTCTCCATGGCGCCGTGCCAGGTCGTCCCCCAGACGGCGCCCACCCGGCACCCGTCGAGGAACGGCTCGCCGCCTTCCACGGACACGATGCCGTGGTGGATCTCGTAAGCGTCGACATTCTCGCCATAAGCGCTTCCCGTGGGCCGCCCGAGGGTCTTCTCGCTCTCGAAGACGACCCTTGCCGGCAGCAGGCCGAGCCCCTCGACGCGCCCGGTCCCCGATTCGACGCCGTCCTCGATCTCCCGCGCGAGCATCTGATGGCCGCCGCAGATGCCGAGCACCGGACGCCCTTCCCGGGCCCGCCGCACGATCTCGTCCGCCATTCCCCGCTCGCGCAGCCACGCCAGATCGCTGACCGTCGCCCGCGTCCCCGGCAGCACCACGAGATCGGCCTCCGCGAGGTCGCCGGCGCTGGCGGCGTACCGCACCACGACGCCCGGCTCGCAGGCCAGCGCGTCCAGGTCGGTGAAATTCGAGACGCGCGGGAACCGCACGACCGCGATCCGCAGCGTCTGCCTCCCGAAAGGCGCGGCGGCATCGGGACGCGGCGCGTCCAGGGCGAGAGTGTCCTCGGAGTCCAGATACAGCCCGAGCGTCCACGGCAGCACGCCCAGAACGGGACGCCCGGTGAGCCGCCGCAATTGCTCCAGGCCCGGCTCCAGCAATTCCTTCGCGCCCCGGAACTTGTTGACGACGAATCCCGCGATGAGCGCCTGATCGGCCGGCTCCAGCAGCGCGACGGTCCCGAACAGCGACGCGAACACCCCGCCGCGGTCGATGTCCCCGACCACGACGACCGGCAGGTCCGCCATTCTCGCGAGGCCCATGTTGACGATGTCCCCGGCGCGCAGGTTGATCTCCGCCGGGCTCCCCGCGCCCTCGCAGACCACCACGTCGTACTCGCTCCGGAGCTCGTCCAGGCTCTCCTTCACGACCCCGCGGAGCCGTTCCTTGTGGTCGCCGTACTGGAGCGCGTCCACCTCGGCGACCGGCCGGCCCAGCACCACGACCTGGCTGCGCCGGTCGCTGCCCGGCTTCAGCAGCACCGGGTTCATCACCGCGCGCGGCTCCACCCCGGCCGCCTGCGCCTGCATGTACTGTGCCCGCCCGATCTCGGCGCCGTCCGCCGTCACCATCGAGTTCAGCGACATGTTCTGCGCCTTGAACGGCGCCACCTTCACGCCCCGCCGCGCCAGCCACCGGCACAGCCCGGCCGTCACCACGCTCTTGCCCGCGTCGGACGTCGTCCCCGCGACCAGCAGACCGCCGCTCACCGCGCCGCCCACACCAGCGCCGCCGCCGCGGCCGTCACCGCCGCCGACAACCGCACCGCCCGCCCGATGTCGCGGACCTCCGGAGCCCGCCCGTCCCCCATCTCGGGCCGCCGCTCCACCGCGCCGCCGTACGAGTTCGTCCCGCCCAGCCGGACGCCCAGCGCGCCGGCGAACGCGGCCTCGCACCGTCCCGCGTTGGGGCTCGGGTGATTGCCGCCGTCCCGCCGCAGCACGCGCCACGCGTCCCGTCCCGAACAGAGGACGACGAGCATCCCCGTCACCCGCGCCGGAACCCAGTTCGCCGCGTCGTCCAGCCGCGCCGCCGCCCATCCGAACCGCTCGTAACGCGGATTCCGGTAGCCGACCATCGCGTCCAGGGTGTTGACGGCCCGATAGGCCAGCAGCCCCGGAATGCCGCCCACCGCCCCCCACACCAGCGGGGCTATGGCCGCATCGGACGTGTTCTCCGCCACCGATTCCACGGTCGCCCTGGCCAGTGCCGCCTCGTCCAGCCCCTTGGGGTCCCGCGCGCACAAGTGCGGAAGCCGCCCCCGCGCGGCGTCCAGATCACCCTCGTTCAGGACCCGCTCCATGGCGAGCCCTTCACGTCCCAAAGACGTCCCGCCCAGAACGGCCCACGTGGCGGCCGCCGTCAGCACGACCCTCAGAGGCCCCCGCGCGGCCCGTTCCAGCAGCAGCCCCGTGGCCACGGCGCCGCCCACGAGAACCCCGGTGTAGACGACGCCCGCCGCCCGCGAATCCCGGTACACCAGCCGCTCGAACCCCGACGCCAACCGCCCGAACCCCGCGACCGGATGCCCCCTCCTCGGATCCCCGAGAAGCGCGTCCAGCGCCACCCCCAGAACCAGCCCTTCAGCAGAGCCGCGCATCAAGCTCATCCCAGTGACGCTCCAACCAGTCCTGCGCCCGCCGGATCCGCGGGCCCGCCCCACCCTGCCAGATCCGCGCCCAGCCGCCGCCCCGGGCCGCCCTCGCCCGCATCGCCTCGTACGACCGCTCGAACCGCACCCGCGCCGCCGGCAGCACCTCCCGCCGCCGCTCCCGGTCCAGCCCGTACGCGTCGCAGAAGATCCGCACCCGGCGCGCGACGTCCACCCCGTAAAGGAGCGCGTCCCGGTCCGCCGGATCGGCGATCGGCGCCCAGTGCCGCAGCGCCGTCACCACGTCGTACAGCCGCGTCGTCGGCCGCGCCAGGTCGAAGTCGATCAGCGCCGCCGGGGCACCGTCCCGGAACACCACGTTCTCCGGTGTCACGTCGCAGTGCCCGATCAGCTCCGGGGACCCGTCCAGATTGGACGCCTCCCGGTCCCAGTCCCCGTCGGGCACCCCGTACGAGACCACCGCGTCGTGATACCGCCGCAGCAGCATGCCGACGCCCCGCAGCGCGTCCTCCGACACCGCGTACCGGGGCAGCGGCCGGTGCGGCACGTCGCCCGGGACCCAGCTGAGGATCTCCCGCCCGCGCTCGTCCACGCCGAGCACCCGCGGCGCCCCGTCGAACCCGGCCGCCTCCAGATGCCGCAGCAGCCCGTGCACCGCCGCACTGTGCGTCCGAAGCGGCCTGCGCACCGTGTTCCCCACCCGCACCACGCCCTCCGTCACGTCTCCGCCGGAGAGCGGCACCTCGCTGTCCACCGCCACAGCACCCCAAGATATGGCCGTCCGCCCACCGCCCGGTCCCGACGCGTCCCCTGGTGGCCGCGTTATGGATGTGGAGCCGGAGGACGCTCCGCCTTACACTGTGTCCCGGCGTCCCGCCGGGCCGCCGAGCGCCCGTAGCTCAGCTGGATAGAGCATCGGTCTTCTAAACCGACGGTCGCGGGTTCGAATCCTGCCGGGCGCGCCACCCCCCACCAGCGCAAACGTGCGCTTACAAGCCAAGATCCGTGCGGTCGCCCGCATGTCGCGGCCGTGTCCCGTCGAGGTTAGGCGCCGGTGCCGGCAGCGCCCAGGTGATCATCTTCTTGATCTCAACCGAACTCGAGGTCATACGGTCCCCCGCATGACCTGCACGCCGTGCAGGGCTCGTACCGCACGTGTTAAAGGGGGACCCCTATGACGACCGAGCAGCTTTCCGACGCCGAACTCGCCGGACAGCCCGCCGCGTACTGGACCGGTGTCGCCTACGAGGCGCTGATCGCCTACATCCGGGCCCGGCAGGCCGAAAAGGGCTACACCCAGCCCCAGTTCTGGCTGCTGCGCAACCTGTCGGCGAACGACATCTCGCCCACCGGCGACGGGATGACCCTGTCCGAGCTGCGAGCGGCCATGGCCTCCTACATCCGTCCCGAGGACGACCTGGCGGCCGAGGCCGAGGTGCTCGTGGAACGGGGCTGGCTGCGCCGGGACGCCGAGGACCGGCTGTGGCTGACCGAGGAGGGGGAGCGGGCGCGCGTGGAGCTCGCGCGCAACGCCCCCGCGATCCGCGCCGCCCTTCACGAGGGCATCGACGACGCGGAGTACGTCACCACGATCAAGGTGCTCCAGCGGTTGATCCGCAACGCGGGCGGAACGGTCGCCTGACGCGGATCCCGTGCGCCTCAGCCCGGGCGGCCTCGCTTCCGCGACCGTCCTCCCGCGGGTCGGTTCGGGGCGAGGCTTCCCTTCTGTGCACGTGGGCGCTACCTTGCGAGACAGAAACCAGAATTCACTTCAGTTTCGGAGGTGGTCGGGTTGACGTCAGCCGCCACGGCCGGGCGACCCGGGTGCCGTCCGCGGGAGCTTCCGCCGTCCATGGTCGAGCGGATGACGCTCATCCTGGACGCGTTCCGCGGTACGACGACGCGGCTGACCCTCGAGGAGGTCGTCCACGCGACGGGGCTGCCGAGGTCCACCACGCACCGGATCCTCGACCAGCTGGTGCGGGCGGCGTGGCTGGAGCACGCGCCTCCCGGGTACCTGCTCGGGCGGCGCTCCCTGCGGCTCGGCAGCGACGCCCAGGGGTTCGTCGACCTGCGGTCGGCCGCCGCCCCGGTGCTGCACGAGTTGCAGCTCAGGACCGGGATGGTCGTGCACCTCGCCGTGCTGGAGGACACCCGCGTCCGCTATCTGGACAAGATCGGGGGCCGGTTCGCCGCCCGGGTGCCCTCGCGGGTGGGCGGAAGCGCCGTGGCCCACTCCACCGCGCTCGGCAAGGCGATGCTGGCCTGCCTGCCGGCGGAGGAGGTCGACGGACGGGTCGGTGCCCCGATGAGCCGGCTGACCCAGCGCACGATCGGGGACCTGCGGACGCTGTACCAGGAGCTGCACCGGATCCGGGCCCGCGGCGGGGTCGCCTACGAACGCGGTGAGCACACCCCCGGCATCTCGTGCGTCGCCGCGGCCGTGCGCGGTCCGGAGGGTCCGCTCGGGGCCGTCTCGCTCGCCGGCGAGGCCGGGTGCCTGCTGGAGACCGCCGCCCCGCTGGTGGCCGCCGCGGCGCGGACGATCTCGGTGGAGCTCGTCTCGGCGGTCGAGAGGCATCCCGGTGACGCGCCGGCGGAGACCTGGTCGGCCGAGACGCTGGCCCGTCTCGCGGCGATCGGCCGGGACGGCGCCTGGATCTGAGCGCGGCTGCGCGGGTGCGGTCCGGCGGGTGCGCACGGCACAATCGACCGCGTCGAGACGAAGGAGAAGCAGTGCCACGCATCGCCGATCCCCGGCCGGCGGCCGAGCCCAGGTCGCCGCACCAGAAGGACCGCCATGAGCGCATCCTGCGGGCGGCGCGGAGGCTCGGCGGCGTGCACGACCTCGATCGGGTCCAGATGCAGGACGTGGCCAACGAGGCCGGGGTCGCGATCGCCACCCTGTACCGCTACTTCCCCTCGAAGACCCACCTGTTCGCCGCCGTGAAGCGCAAGCAGGTCGAGCTGTTCGCGGAGGAGGTGTCCCGGCTGAGGGCGGCGTCGGAGAACCCCCTCGACGCGGTGGTGAGGACCCTCGTGCGGGCCAGGGAGGAGATGATGCGGCGGCCGCAGCTGTCGCGCACCATCCTCCAGGCCGACCAGACCGCGCAGGCCACCGCGAACGGCCCCTGGTCGTCGGACCGCACGTTCCGCGACATGCTGCTCGCGGCGGCCGGGATCGACGCCCCGGAACCCGCCGACGAGCGGTTGGTGCGGCTCCTCGAATCGTGCTGGTACGGCGTGTTGCTGTCCTGCCTGAACGCGAGGCTCTCCCCGGCGGAGGCGGACGTCGACATCCGGGTCTCGTGCGAGATGCTGCTCGGCGCGCGGCTGGGCGGCACGACGGACTGACGAGCAATGTCGGTGGTGTCGCGTTTAATCGAGGGGTGGACGTCGAAGAGCGCATCGCGGAGCTGACCGCCGAGGTCAGGCGGCTGAACGACCTGTACTACGGCACCGGCGACAGCCCGCTGCCGGACGCGGACTACGACGCGCTGAAGGACGAGCTGGCGGCGCTCGTCGCCGAGCACCCCGAGCTCGAACCGGCGGACAGCCCGCTCGGGAAGGTCAACGCGCCGGCGGAGCTGACCGGCCCGACCGTCCGGCACGCGCGGCCGATGCTCTCGCTGGCGAAGGCGACGAGCGAGGAGCAGATCCGCACGTTCTGCGAGCGCTTCGGCGGCCAGGTGTTCCGCGTGTCGGAGAAGCTCGACGGCCTCTCGCTCAGCGTCGTCTACACCGACGGGCGGCTCGACTACGTCGCCACCCGCGGCACCGGCGCGGTCGGCGAGCTGGTGACCGAGAAGGTGCGCCATGTGATCCCGGGGCTGCCGACCGCGATCCAGGAGCCCGGACGCGTCGAGGTCCGGGGCGAGGCGGTGATGCTGCGGTCGGTGTGGGCCGCCTACAACGAGGCGCACCCGGACAAGACGCTGACCAACCCCCGGTCGGGCGCCGCCGGGACGCTCGTGCTGAAGGATCCCGAGGCGGCGGCGAAGGCCGAGCGGCTGCTGCGGTTCTACGCGTTCGGCGCCGACCGCGACGGCGTCGCGATGGACCTCCCGGCGGGCTTCGAGCCGGTCGCCCAGTACGTGTGCGCGTCCGCCGGCGAGGTGGTGGACGCGATCGCCGAGATCGGCGGCCGCCGCGACGGGCTGGACTACGACATCGACGGTGCCGTGGTACGGCTGCACGAGCCGGCGGCGTTCGACGCGGCGGGCTTCAACAGCGCCGAGCCGCGCGGGGCGATCGCGTTCAAGTACCCGCCGGAGGAGAAGCTGACCACGCTGCTGTCGGTCGAGTGGCCGGTCGGCAAGATCGGCCGCGTCCCGCCGCGCGCGAAGGTCGCGCCGGTGTTCGTCGGCGGCGTGACGGTGGAGAACATCACCCTGCACAATCCGCGCCTGATCCGCGAGCGCGACCTGCGGATCGGCGACACGGTGGCGGTCGTGCGGCGCGGCGACGTGATCCCGTTCGCGGGACGGTCGCTGCCGGAGCGGCGCGACGGCGGCGAGATCGAGATCGTCCCGCCGACGCACTGCCCGTCGTGCGGTTCGGAGCTGGAGGTCCGCGGCACCGGCGAGGAGCGCTGGTGCGTGAACCTCCAGTGCCCGGCGCAGGCGACGCGCCGGCTGATGCACTGGGCCTCGCGCCAGGCGGCCGACATGGAGGGCGTCGGCGACGTCTGGATCGAGAAGCTCGCCGAGGACGGCGTGCTCAAGCGCCGCAGCGACCTGTACGACCTGACCGCCGAGCAGCTGCTCGGCTACGAGCGGATGGGCGAGGTCAGCGCCCGGAACATGGTCGACTCGATCGCGTCCTCCAAGGGCATGGGGCTGCGCCGCGCGCTGATCGGGCTGGCGATCCCGATGGCGTCCGAGGGCACGGCGAAGCGGCTGTGCCTGGCCGGCTACGAGCGCGTCGAGGACGTCGCGGCGGCGACCGTCGAGGACCTGGTGGCCATCCGCGACATCGGGCCGAAGGCCGCCGAGAGCATCGTGGCGTTCTTCGCCCGCGCGGACGTCCGGGAGGAGATCACGGCGCTGCGCGAGCGCGGCGTGAACCTCGACGTGCTGGACGAGGACCGGCCGGTCGACGCGGCGGCCGCGGGCGACTCGCCGCTCAAGGGCGCGTCGGTCGTGATCACCGGCGCGTTCACCGACCCGCGCTCGGGCGCGAAGATCAGCCGGCCGGACGTCACGCGGCTGGTCGAGCAGGCGGCGGCGACCACCGCCTCGTCGGTCTCGGCCAACACCGACTATCTGCTCGCGGGCGCCAACGTCGGGGCCGCGAAGACCGGCAAGGCCGAGAAGCTCGGGGTCACCGTCGTGCAGCAGGACGAGCTGTGGCGCTGGCTGGCCGAGGCCGGGGTGATCTGAATGCGCATCGTCGCGGTGGCGGACACGCACACCTACCACGACGACCTCGCCGTGCCCGACGGCGACGTCTTCGTCCACGCGGGCGACCTGTGCCGGCGCGGCGAGGACCTCGCGGAACTCCGGGAGGCCGCCGACTGGCTGCGGGCCCTCCCCCACCGGACGAAGATCGTCGTCGCCGGCAACCACGACCGGATGCTGGAGGACCGGCCCGACCGGGCGCGCGCGGTCCTGGCCGAGCGCGGCATCCGCTACCTGCAGGACAGCGGGACCGAGATCGACGGCGTCACGTTCTGGGGCAGCCCCTGGCAGCCGGCGTTCAACGACTGGGCCTTCAACCTTCCGCGCGGCCGCCGGCTGGCCCGCAAGTGGGCCCTGATCCCCGAACGGGTCGACGTCCTGATCACGCACGGCCCGCCGCTGGGCATCGGCGACGCCGGCGCCCCGCCGGGCCGCCACGGCTGCGCGGACCTGCTGGCGCGGGTGCGGCAGGTCCGCCCCAGGCTGCACCTGTTCGGGCACATCCACCAGGACGGCGGCCTCTGGCACCACGACGGGACGGCCTTCGCGAACGTCACCACCTGGGAGTGCGAGCGCGGCCCGACCGTCATCCTGCTGGACGCCGCGGGCGCCGTCGGCGAGGTCGTCCCTCCGGCACGCAGCGGCTAGCCGGTTCAGGGCTTCAGGGCGACGCCGCTCCACATGGTGGACGGGGTGGAGGCGAGGGCCGGGACGTCCGGGCGCCATTCGGGGGCCCGGACGAGGCCGGGCTCGACGAGGTCGAGGCCGTCGAGGAACGCCGCCACCTGGTCGCGGCTGCGCAGCGTGATCGTCTGCGCCATGGCCTCGTTGAGCCGGTCGGCCATGGTCGCCATCCTGGCGGCCTGGATGTCGGTGGCCGGATGGGAGATCGCCACGTAGCTGCCGCTCGGGACCGCGTCGACCAGCGTGCGGACGACCCCGTACGGGTCGGACTCGTCCGGCACGTACTGCATGATCGCGATCAGCATCACCGCGACCGGCCGCTCGAAGTCCAGGATCTCGCGCGCCGCGTCCAGGACGGTGCCGGTGTCGCGGACGTCGGCGTCGATGTAGGAGGTGGCGCCGGCCGGGGTGCCGTTGAGCAGGGCGCGGGCGTGCGCGAGGACGACCGGGTCGTTGTCGACGTACACGACGCGGCTCTCGGGGGCGGCGGCCTGCGCGACCTCGTGGGTGTTGTCGGCCGTGGGGATGCCGGTGCCGATGTCCAGGAACTGCCGGACGCCCCGCTCGGCGGCCAGGAAGCGGACGGCGCGGGCCAGGAACGCCCGGGTGTTGCGCACCGAGGCGACCATGTCGGGCAGCGCCGCGATGGCCTGCTCCGCGGCCTCCCGGTCGGGCTCGTAGTTGTCCTTGCCGCCGAGCCAGTAGTCCTGGATGCGGGCGATGTGCGCAACGCTGGTGTCGAACGAGGGCGTGTCCGGCGCCCTGTCGTGCGTCTCCCCGGCCATCGTGGGACCTCCAGACCTCCCGGCGCCGAGTCGCCGCCCAGCCTAGACCGGCAAGATCCGCGGAGTGGGGGCTTTCGGGCGGCTCGCCCGGCGCACGGCCCGGGGCAATGACCCGGCCATGCGGTGTCCAAGAATCCCGTTGCCGCGCTGTCCCCGGCGGGGTCGCGGGTAGCCGCACTTCACGGGGGGTGGCGGCTATGCGCATCGGTGGGCCCGTCGTCCCGATGGCGGCGACGGCGATCGACCGCGTCCCGGACGAGGCGGCCTGTCCCGGCGGGTGCCGGTACGAGCCCAAGTGGGACGGGTTCCGTGCGCTGGCGATCGTGAACGAGAAGGGCGGCGTGCGCCTGTGGTCGCGGCGCCTGAAGAGCTTCAACGACGCGTTCCCCGAGGTCGTGCCGGCGGTCTTCGACGCGCTGCCGCCGGGGACGGTGGTCGACGGCGAGATCGTCCGCTGGGGGCGCGACGGGCGCCTGGACTTCGCGGCGTTGCAGCGCCGGCACGTCGCCGGGCGCCGCCGCCGCGAGCTCGCGCTGACCGAGCCGTGCCATTACGTGGTGTTCGACGTCCTGGAGGCCGGCGGGACCGACTACCGGCCCAGGCCGCTGTCCGAGCGCCGCGAGGCCCTCGAACACCTCCTGTCCGGCGTGCCGGACACGTCCCGGATCGTGCTGTGCCCGCAGATGCGCGACGTGGGCGAGGCCCGGGTGTGGTTCGAGATCCTGCCCGCGCAGGGCATCGAGGGCCTCGTCGTCAAGGCCGCCTCGGGCCGCTACCAGGAGGGCAAGCGCGGCTGGTGGAAGGTCAAGCACCGCACCACCACCGAGGCCGTCGTCGGCGGCGTCACGGGCAGCGCCGCCGCCCCGGAGACCCTGATCCTCGGCCGGTACCGGCCGGACGGGCGGCTGCGCGTCGTCGCCCGCTCCGGTCCCCTGCCCCCGGCCGCGCGCCGTGAGCTCGCCGGCCTGCTGGCGCCCGCCGGGGACGACCACCCGTGGCCGGCGGTCCTGTCCGCCGGATGGGCCGGCGGGATGCCCGGCGCGGAGGCGCCCACCCCGTACGTCCGGGTCGTCCCGGACGTCGTCGTCGAGATCAGCGTGGACGCCGCGACGGAGCACGGCCGGTGGCGCCACTCGGTCCGGTACGTCCGGACGCGCAGGGACCTGCACCCGACGGACGTTCCCCAGGGCCTCGACCTGGAGTGACTCAGGACGGCATCAGGGTCCGGGCCAGGAGGAGCGTCACGTCGTCCTCGGCGGTCCTCGTCACCATGGTGTCGACCACGCCGGCGCAGAGGCGGTCCAGCGGGACGTCGGGACGGGCCAGGGCCGCGCCGAGGCGCCGCATGCCCGCGCCGAGGTCGTCGTCGCGGCGCTCGATCAACCCGTCGGTGTACATGGCCAGCAGGGTCCCCGGGGCGAGCTCGACCTCGGCGGACCGGTGCGCGCCGAACCCGAGCCCGATCGGGGTGCCCGCGGGAAGGTCGGGGAAGGAGACGCCGCCCCCGGGATCGACGATCGCGGGCGGGAGGTGCCCGGCCGAGGCCATGGAGCAGCGCCGGGTGGCCGGGTCGTAGACGATGTACAGGCAGGTCGCGGCGATGGGCGACAGGGCGCTGCCCTGCTCCTCCTCGTCCTGGCGCGCGTACAGCTCGTCGAGGCGGGCGAGCAGTTCGGCCGGAGGGAGGCCGAGGTAGGCGAGCGTCCGCATGGCGGTGCGCAGGCGCCCCATGCTCGCGGCGGCGTTGATCCCGTGCCCGGTCACGTCGCCCACCGCGAGGGCGAGGCGGGAGTCGGGCAGCGGAATCGTGTCGTACCAGTCGCCTCCCACGCCCTGGTGGACGTCGGACGGCAGGTAGCGCGAGGCCAGCTCCATCATGTCCCCGCCGCACAGCCTGCGCGGCAGGAGCTGCCGCTGGAGGGCGAGGGACGCGTCGTGCTCGCGGGTGTACTGGCGCGCGTTGTCCAGGCTCAGCGCGGCGCGGGCCGCGAGCTCCTCGGCGAGCACCAGGTCGTCCCGGGTGAACGGCGCCTTGTTGTCGGTGCGGACGAACACGGCGATGCCGAGGAGGCTGCCGCGGGCCCACAGCGGGACGATGATCAGCGTGTGCATGCCCATGGCGTCGATGACCCGGGCGCGGTCGGGGTCGGCGTCGAGCCAGCTCCCCGGCGAGGTGTCCATCTCGGGTTCGAAATGGGCGCGGCCGGACTCCAGGACCAGGGTGAACGGGGACCGGGGCGGCACGTACACCGGCTGCCCCTGCGGCCACAGGGACTCGGGGATCCCGGCGTGGATCGAGGTCAGGCCCGCGCGGCGGAACACGGGGATGCCGCTGTCGCCGGCCTCCAGCCGCTCCAGGGGTTCCGTCCCCGGCAGGACGGCCTCGGTGAGGTCGACGGTGGCGTAGTCGGCGAACGCCGGGACGGCGAGGTCGGTGAGCTCCTGGGCGGTCCGCTGGACGTCGAGGGTGGTGCCGATCTGGACGCTGGCCCGGCGGAGCAGGGCCAGCCGCTCGCGCGCCCGGCTGTGGGTGATGTCGATGGCCATCAGGCACACGCCGAGGGGGCGCGAGTCGAGGGCCTCGACGCGGAACAGGAACGTCGAGAACGTGCTCTCCCCGCCGGTGCCGCCCCACCGGGACTCGCGGTCCAGCACCGGGACGCCGTCGGCGAGCACCTCGCGGATCAGCTCCGGCGGGACGAGGGGTTCGAGCTCGCCGGGGCTCTCGGGCAGCGGCCGGCCCACCCGGAAGCAGGGGAAGGCCTCCTCCAGCCGCTGCGCCCGCTCGTTCCGCCAGACCGACCGCAGGTCGGTGTCCCAGGCGACCATCACCACGGGCGCGGCGCTGAGCAGCGGCTCCAGCACGGACGTGCCGAGGGTGAACACCGAGGCGGGGATCGCCGCCACCACCCAGGCGGGCGCCCCGCCCGGGGTGGTGATCCGGATCCGCTCGAGGTGCGTGACGATCTGGCCGCCGTCCTCGTGGCGGAGGTCGACCATGCCGACCCGGTAGTCGTCGTCGCCGTGGCCGCCGTTCCACGTCCAGATGCGGCGTGCGCGGTCGCGCTCCATGCGCAGGTCGGTGCCGGGGCGGCCGAGGATCCCCTCCGCCGGATAGCCGAGCAGCTCGCCGGCCGCCTTCGACCATCCGACCACGTCGCCGCGGGCGTCGAGGACGGCGACCGCCGGGACGGGAGCGTCCCTGCCGTGCTCCCAGATGTTGCTCCGCGCCATGGAGCCATACAACCACGCGACCATCCGCCTGACGTGCGAAGCATCACCATGTGGACACGGTGAGTCACGAACAGTGGTCATCATCCGACCGGTGAGGAACCGCCCGCGCGGCCGGTTTCCTGGACGATCCGCCGGACGACGGAGACGGCGCGCGCCAGGTGGGGTTCGGTGCGGTCGGTCCGGTGGGCGATGGCCAGGTCGACGCCGGCGGCGGGACGGGCCAGGGGGCGGAAGACGACGCCGTCGAGGGCCAGGGCCGTCACCGGTTCGGGGACGACGGCTACGCCGAGGCCGCCCGCGACGAGGGTGACGAGGGTCGAGGTCTCGCCGACCTCGTGCCGGATCCGGGGCTCCACGGCGGCGTCGCGGAAGAGGCCGAGCACCACGTCGTACATCACGGAGCGGCGGTCGGCGGAGTGCACGATGAGGTCGGCGCCGGCCAGGTCGGCGACCTCCACCCGCCGCTGGGCGGCGAGCGGGTGGTCGGCGGGGACGGCGACGACGAGCCGGTCCCGGCGCAGCGGCAGGACGGTGAGGGACAGGTCGGCGATCGGCGGGCGCAGCAGCGCGAGGTCGATCTCGCCGGTGCGCAGCGCGGCGGCCTGGTCGGGCACGAGCATCTCGCCGCGGAAGGAGAAGTCGACGCCGGACAGTTCGAGGGAGAGGCCCCGGGAGAGCGCGGGCAGGAGGCTGTAGGTGGCCGAGCCGACGCAGCCGATCGTGAGGTGCCCGACGGCGCCGGCCGCGATCCGGCGGGCCTCGTGGGCCGCCTCGTCCACCTCGCCGAGGATCCTCCGTGCCCGCGCGAGGTAGCCGCGGCCCGCGTCGGTGAGGTCGACCCGGCGCGTGCTGCGGTGGAGGAGCTCGACGCCGAGATCGGTCTCCAGCCGGCGGATCGCCTGCGACAGCGGCGGCTGGGCCATGTTGAGCCGTTCGGCGGCGCGGCCGAAGTGGAGTTCCTCGGCGACGGCGACGAAGTAGCGCAGGTGACGGAGATCCATATGGAGCAAGTATCAATCAGTACGAATATTGATACTTCACTGTATCAAGGGAGGCCACCTAGCCTCGGTGGCATGAGCACCTACCTGTACTCGGCCGTCCGGACGCCGTTCGGGCGGTTCAACGGCGCCCTGGCGGGCGTGCGGCCCGACGACCTCGCGGCGGGCGTGATCACCGCGCTGCTGGAGCGGGCGCCCCGGCTGGACGCCGCCGCGATAGGCGAGGTCGTCTGGGGGAACGCGAACGGCGCGGGCGAGGAGAACCGCAACGTCGGCCGGATGGCCGCGCTGCTCGCCGGGCTGCCGACGAGCGTGCCCGGCACGACCGTCAACCGGCTGTGCGGGTCCAGCCTCGACGCGGCGATGATCGGGTCCCGGACGATCGAGACCGGCGACGCCGACGTGGTGCTGGCCGGCGGCGTCGAGTCGATGACCCGGGCGCCGTGGGTGCTGCCGAAGCCGGCGAAGGGGTTCCCCGCCGGGAACGTCACCGCGGTGTCGACCACGCTCGGCTGGCGGCTGGTCAACCCGCGCATGCCGGAGGAGTGGACCGTCTCCCTGGGTGAGGCCAACGAGCTGCTCCAGGAGAGGTACGGCGTCGGCCGCGAGCGCCAGGACGCGTTCGCCCTGCGCTCGCACCGGCTCGCCGCGGCCGCCTGGGACGAGGGCTTCTACGACGACCTGGTGGTCCCCGTCGAGGGGCTGAAGCGCGACGAGGGCATCCGCGCGGACACGTCGCTGGAGAAGCTGTCCGGCCTCAAGCCGAGCTTCCGCCCGGACGGCACCATCACCGCCGGCAACGCCTCGCCGCTGAGCGACGGCGCGTCCGCCCTGCTGCTCGGCTCCGCCGAGGCCGCAGGCCGGATCGGCCTGGAGCCGCTGGCGCGCATCGCCGGGCGGGGCGCGTTCGCCCTCGACCCGCAGGACTTCGGGTACGCCCCGGTCGAGGCGGCGAACCGCGCCCTCGCGCGGGCCGGGATCGGCTGGGACCGGGTGGGCGCCGTCGAGCTGAACGAGGCGTTCGCCGTGCAGTCGCTCGTCTGCGTCGACGCCTGGGGCGTCGACCCGGCGATCGTCAACACCCGGGGCGGCGCGATCGCGATCGGCCACCCGCTCGGGGCCAGCGGCGCCCGCGTCCTCGGCACGCTCGCGAAGGTGCTCCGCGAGCGCGGCGAGCGCTGGGGCGTCGCGGCCATCTGCATCGGCGTCGGGCAGGGCCTCGCCGTCGTCCTCGAGAACACCGACACGGAGGCCGGGGCGTGAGCCGCACGGAGATCCTGGAGAGCATCGACGAGGCCGTCCGCGGGATCGAGGACGGCAGCACCGTCCTGGTCGGCGGCTTCGGCTTCGCGGGCATGCCGTTCGACCTCGTCGACGGGCTGATCCGGCAGGGCGCGAAGGACCTCACCATCGTGTCCAACAACGCCGGCAACGGGGACGTCGGGCTCGCCGCGCTGCTCAAGGCCGGGCGGGTGCGCAAGGTGATCTGCTCCTTCCCCCGGCAGAGCGACTCCTACGTCTTCGACGAGCTGTACCGGGACGGGAGGATCGAGCTGGAGATCGTGCCGCAGGGCAACCTCGCGGAGCGGATGCGCGCGGCGGGCGCGGGCATCGGCGCCTTCTACTGCCCGACCGGCGTCGGCACCCCGCTGGCGGAGGGCAAGGAGACCCGGACGATCGACGGCCGCGTCCACGTCCTGGAGTACCCGATCCGGGGCGACGTGGCGCTGATCAGCGCCCACCGCGCCGACACGCTGGGCAACCTCGTCTACCGCAAGACCGCCCGCAACTTCGGCCCCGTCATGGCGACCGCCGCGGCCACCACGATCGTGCAGGTGGGCGGCGTCGCCGCCGCCGGGGACCTCGACCCGGAGGCGGTCGTCACGCCGGGCATCTACGTCGACCGCGTGGTACGGGTCGAGGAACGCCACTACACCGTCCAAGGAGCGCGCTGACGATGTCCCCCACTACCGAGTCCTCCACCACGGAGGCCGGCGCCGCCGAGTCCTCCGCCACCGGGCCCCTCACCCCGGACGAGCTCGCGGCGGTCGTCGCCCGCGACATCCCGGAGGGCTCCTACGTCAACCTCGGCATCGGCCGTCCCACCAAGGTCGCCGACCACCTCCCGGACGGCTCGGGCGTCGTGCTGCACACCGAGAACGGCATGCTCAACATGGGGCCCGCCGCGACGGGCGACGAGATCGACCCGGACCTCACCAACGCCGGGAAGGTCCCGGTGACGGAGCTTCCCGGCGCGTCGTACTTCCACCACGCGGACTCGTTCGCGATGATGCGCGGCGGCCACCTCGACGTGTGCGTGCTGGGCGCGTTCCAGGTCTCGGCCACCGGGGACCTCGCGAACTGGAGCACCGGCGCCCCCGGCGCGATCCCGGCCGTCGGCGGCGCGATGGACCTGGCCATCGGCGCCAAGCAGGTGTTCGTGATGATGACGCTGTTCGACAAGCAGGGCCGGTCGAAGCTGGTGCCCGCGTGCACCTACCCGCTGACCGGCGTCGGCTGCGTCAGCCGCGTCTACACCGACGTCGCCGTCATCGACGTCGGCCCGGACGGCGCGTCGGTCCGCGAGACCTTCGGCATCACGCTCGACGAGCTCCGCGAGCGGGTGCCGGTGCCCCTCAAGGCCGCCTGACACCGGAGCGGCCCGGCGGCCGCGGTCCATCGCGGACCGCGGCCGCCGGGCCGTCCCGTTCTCCAGGTGGTGCGGTGCCGGGGCGGCTCGCCCGCCGGCCCGGCACCGGGCTCAGCCGCCGGTCCCGGTGAGCGCGTCCGGCCGCGCGGACGACAGCGGGATCGGCGTGAACATCGGCGGCTCCTCGGACGGGTCCAGCGCGGTCGGCCCGTAGAGCCAGTCCACGAACGCGTAGTCGTAGGTGTCGCGCTCCCGCAGCAGGACGTTCCGCTGCCGCCGCGCGAGCCCGTCGAGATGCCACAGCTCGCCCCAGGCGCGCGACGTGCTCACGACGCGGCGGCAGTGCTCGGGCCGGACGGCCTGGTAGGCGGCGAGGACGGCCGGCCAGTCCACCGACCCGTCGCCCGCGAGGTGCCGGGCGACCTGCTCGCCGAGCACCCACCCGTCCTCGATCGCCATGATCGCGCCCTGCGCGATGTACTGCAGCGGCGGGTGCGCGGCGTCGCCGAGCAGCGCGATGCTCCCGTCCACCCACGTCATGACCGGGTCGCGGTCGTACATCCGCCACCACCGGTCGCGCCACATGTCGGGCAGCCCGCCGCGGACGAAGTCGCAGGTCCCCGCGAACGCCGCGTCCAGCTCGTCGGGCGTCCCCCAGTCCTCCTCGCCGGCGCGGGCCTTGGGCGACTCGAAGACGGCGACCTGGTTGAGCAACTCGCCGCCGCGCAGGCCGTAGTGGACGAAGTGGCAGCGCGGGCCGACGTAGACGACGACCTCGGAGAGGTCGACCTCCGCGGCACGGCCGCTCGCCGTCGGGGTGGTGCCCCGGTAGGCGACGTACGCCGACGACACCGGCTCGTCGTCCACGATCAGCTTCCGCGCCACCGAGTGCAGCCCGTCGGCCACGATGACGACCCGCGCCTCCTCCACGCGGCCGTCGGCGAGCGTCACGCTCGCGCCGCCGGCGGTGTTCGCGCAGGCGGTCACCTGCTGCGACGTGCGCAGGTCGACGCCGGCGCGCTCGCACGCGCGCAGCAGCATGGCGTGCAGGTCGCTGCGGTGGATGACCAGGTACGGGAAGCCGTAGCGGCGCTCCAGGTCGCGCAGGTCCAGGCGGGTCAGCTCGGTGCCGTCGACGGCGTCGCGCATGATCATCGCTTCGGGCAGGACGCCGAGGCTCTTGGCCTCGTCCAGCAGGCCGTAGTCGTCGAGGATGCGCGTGCAGTTCGGGGCGAGCTGGATGCCCGCGCCGACCTCGCCGAACGCGGCGGCCCGTTCGAGCACGCGGACCGCGAGGCCGCGGCGGCTCAGCGCGTAGGCGGCGCCCAGCCCGCCGATCCCGCCGCCGACGACGATCACATCAGGGTCGGTCATGGTCTCTTCCTTCTCGAGCGCCTCAGAGCCAGGGGCCGAGGGGCGGGGCGACGGCGAGGGCGTGCGGCCGGCCGGCCAGCCAGGCGGCGACCTCGGGCAGCGGCCCGTCCGGGAGCGCCCGCTCGGCCGGGGACGCGGCGTCCAGGCCCCGCTTGGCGGCGATGTCGGTGACGAGGGCGTCCAGGAAGTCGCCCGGCAGGTCCGCGAAGGACGCTCCCCGGTCCAGGTCGACGGCGTGGACGAACGTCTCCCGCGACCGCATCCAGGGCACCTCGGTCGCGGGGACGGTGCGGCCCTGCGCCGTGACGACCTCGGCCCGCCACTGGCGCTCGGTGAGCGCGTCCATCGCCGTCCGCAGCTCCGCGCTGGAGCGGGCCAGCCATCCGGCCAGCTCGGGACCGGTCATCCGGGCGCCGCGCTCGATCCCGGCCGCGCGCTCTTCCGGCGAGGCGTACATGGGGGTCTCCTCGCCGGTGGCGGCCCAGCGCACCAGGTTGCCGAGCGCGTCGGCGTTCGCCGCGACGTGCGCGACGAGGTGCCGGCGGGACCAGCCGGGCAGCAGGCACGGGGCGTCGTACTCCGCCTCGGTCAGGCCGCCGGCGGCGTCGAGGAACAGGTCCGTGCCCTCCCGCGCCCAGCGGACGGCGTCGGCGAACGTGCGGGCCATCAGGCGTCCTTGACGACGCGGTTGACGCAGGCGCCGAGGCCGTCGATCTCGGTCACGACCGTCTCGCCGCCGGTCAGGTAGACCTTCGGGTCGCGGGCGTGGCCCACGCCCGCGGGGGTGCCGGTGGCGATCAGGTCGCCGGGCCGCAGCCGCACGATCGTGGAGACGTACTTGACCAGGAAGACCGGGTCGAACAGCAGCGTCCCGGTGTCGTCGGACTGCATCTCCGCGCCGTCGACCAGCGTCCGCACCCGCAGCGCGGGGCGGACGCCGCCGACCTCGTCGGGGGTCACCAGGTACGGGCCGACGGGGGTGGAGGAGTCCCAGATCTTGCCCTGCGTCCACTCGATGGTGCGGAACTGCCAGTCGCGCACGGACACGTCGTTCATGACAGTGAACCCGGCGATCGCGGCCTCCGCCTGGGCGTCGTCGGCGCGGCGGACCTCCGCGCCGATGACGACGGCGAGCTCCACCTCCCAGTCCAGGGCGTCGGTCTCGGCGGGCTTGACGATGTCGTCGCGGGCGCCGATCAGGCTGTCGGCGAACTTGGGGAACAGCGTCGGGTACGCCGGGAGCTCCCGCCCCATCTCCTTGATGTGATTGGAGTAGTTGTGGCCGACGCAGATCACCTTCGACGGGCTCGGCACGACGGGCGCGAAGTCGGCGCCCTCGACGTCGTGCACCGGGCCGGAGGCGCCCGCCGCCTTCGCCCGCCAGTCCGGCTCGGCGAGGAGGGCGCCCAGGTCGGGGTACCCGAGGTCGACGAGCCCGCCGCCGTCGAGGCGGACGGCGCGGGTCCCGGCGGCGGTGCGGATGGTGGAGAGCTTCATCAGGCGTCGTCCTCGGCGGTTCGGTGGGTGGCGGTGCGGTCGGTGGCGGTGCGGTGGAGCTTGAGGGCCTCGAAGACGGGCGCGTCGCCGAAGCGGAACAGGTCCAGGGCCCCGGAGTCGGAGTCGGACGGCCCGGCCTCGGACCGCACCGAGAACGGTTCCCACGAGGGGACCACGAAAAGGTCCCCGCGCGTCACCGACCAGGTCCGGTCGCCGACGGAGACCGTGCCGGAGCCGTCGAAGACCTGGTAGACGCTGGAGCCGGTCTCGCGGACCAGGGCCGTCTCGGCGCCCCGGGCCACCCGGTGGAACTCGGCGCGCAGGGTGGGGAGCACGTCGGTGCCGTCGGCGGGGTTGGTGTAGCGGACGGCGGCGTGGCCGGGCTCCACCGTGGCGGCGTGGCCCTCCTTCTCCAGCGCGAGCTGGTCGGCGAGCGCGCGGTCGGTGTGCTCCCACTTGTAGGAGAGCAGCGGCGACCCGGGCGCGGCGTGGCCGACGCCGACGGGGCGCAGCCCGGGGTGGCCCCAGAGCCGCTCGGAGCGGGACCGCTCGGGCGTGATGCGCTCGGCGTCGGAGATCTCGTCGCGCCCGAACTCGAAGAACTGCGCCTCGGTCAGGTACTGGAACGGGATGTCGAGGCCGTCGATCCAGGCCATCGGCCGGTCGGTGGCGTTGTGGTGGGCGTGCCAGTTCCAGCCGGCCTGCGGCAGGAAGTCGCCGCGGTTCATCGGCACGGGGTCGCCGCCGACGACCGTCCACACCCCGGAGCCCTCGACGACGAAGCGGAAGGCGTGCTGGGTGTGGCGGTGCTCGGGCGCGTCCTCGCCGGGCATCAGGTACTGGATCGCCGCCCACAGGGTCGGGGAGGCGAACGGGCGGCCGCCCAGCCCCGGGTTGGCGAGGGCGATCGCGCGGCGCTCGCCGCCGCGGCCGACCGGGACGATCCGCCCCGCCCGGTCGGCGAGGCGGACCAGGCGGTCCCACTTCCACACGTGCGGGACGGCGCTGGAGCGCGGATGGGGCGGCATGAGGCCGCCGATCTCGGTCCACAGCGGGACGAGGAGTTCGGCCTCGAAGCCGCGGTAGAGGTCCTCGAGCTCGGGGGTGACCTCCGGCTGGCCGGGCGCGTCGACGGCCCGCAGCCGCACCGGCGAGGCCGCGGCAGGAGTGCTGGTCATGACCGCCATCGTGAGGCCTGTACGCTGTGAAGAATAGGAAATTCTGTTCTACAGAATCGAGCCCGGGTGGACCAGCCGTTCAAAGCACCGCCGCCGTACGCCGTCGCGAGCGTCGACAACGCGCTGCGCATCGCGACGATGCTGCAGCTGGAGGGCCCGCTCACGGTCACCGAGGTCGCGCGGCGGATCGGCGTCGCGAACTCGACCGCGCACCGGCTGCTCGCCATGCTCGTCTACCGAGACTTCGCGGTCCGCGACTCCGACCGCACCTACCGCGTCGGGCCCGTCCTGGAGCTCGCCGCGCACTCGCAGTCGGCGGCGGCCCGGCTGCGCGCCGCCGCGCTGCCGCACCTGCACCGGCTGGTCGAGCTGCTCGACGAGTCCGCCAACCTCACCGTCCGCACCGGCGACACGGTGCGCTTCATCGCCAGCGTCGAGTCGCGGCAGGCGCTGCGGGTCGGCTCGCGCGAGGGCATGGTCTTCCCCGCCCACCGCACCACCGCGGGCCTGCTGCTGCTCGCCGAGCTGCCGCCCGACCGGCTGGAGGCGCTGTACGCGGCCGACCGCTACACCGAGCGCCCCGGCGACCGTCCGGACCTGGACGCCCTGCGCGCCGACCTGGCACGGGTGCGCCGCAACGGGTTCGCGCTCAACCAGGGTCGCTCCGAGCGGGGCGTCGTCGCGGTCGGCGTCCCCGTGCACGACCCGCAGGGCGAGGTCGTGGCCGGGCTCTCGGTGTCGATGCCGAGCGCGCGGTACGAGAAGGAGCGGCTGCCCGCGCTCGCCGGCACGCTGCGCACCGTGGCCGACGCACTGGAGCGCGACCTACGGGAATGACCCCGTCCAGCGCGGGCCGGTGAGCTCCTCGAGAATCTCCGCTGGATCCTTCTCACCCACGGCCACATCGACCACGTCGGCGGGGCGCACGCCTTGTGGGAGCTCACCGGCAGGCGCGCGCAGGTCTTGATCCACGAGGCCGACGCGCCGCTGCTGCGCTCGACGCCGCGCCCACGTGGACGAGTAGCCGGGCTCAGTGGACGCGGTGCAGGGGCGCCGGCCGCCGCAGCGCGGGCGCGAGCCAGCGGTCGAGCATGGCGCGGAGCCGGGCGTCGTCGTGCGGCGGCTCGCTGGGGTTCTGCAGCAGCGACGTCAGCAGCCGCATGATGATCTCGGCGAGGCCGGTCAGGTCGTCCTCGCCGACCCCGGCGGCGGCCCAGTCGACGGGGAAGCGCCGCAGCATGCGGGCGCCGTAGCCGATGGCGTCCGCGGTGGTGGCCCCGCGGCCGAAGGCGCTGGAGTCCTTGAGCTGGAGCAGCAGGCTCAGGCGCGGCTCGGTCGGGATGGTCCGGACGCAGAACATCATGCCCTCGACCACGGCCTCGGCGGGATCGCCGACGCCCTGGAGGTGGGCGACGAGCCGGTCCACGAACGACTCGGCGCCCTGCGCCGCCACCTCGCCGACGATGTCGCTGATCCGGGCGAAGTGGCGGTAGACGGTCTGGCGCGTGACGCCGAGCTCGCTCGCGACGTCGGAGAGGGTCGTCTTCGCGACGCCGTGCCGGTCGATGCAGCGCGCGGTCGCGTCGACGATGCGCTGCCGCGCCTCGGCATCCGATGCGGGGGGCCGGCCTCCCCAGCCGTGGTGCGCCATGGCCCTAGGATCGCACAGCCTCCGCGGCCGGCCGGGACGCCTTCACGCGCGGTACGGCCAGGATGAGGCCCGCCGCGGCGACGGCGCACAGCGCGGAGTACCAGAGGCTGCCGACCGGGGTGCCCTGCTCGGTAACGCCGCCGGTCGCGGCGAAGTACGCGGGCAGCGCGACCAGCCACAGGACGACGAGGACGGCGAGGTACACCGCCGGGTAGACCCGCGCGAACACCGGCGACGGCACCGGCGCCGTGTCGCCCGCCCGCGCCGCGCGGTAGGCGTCCACGAGCAGGTAGAGCCCGGCGATCCAGACGGCGGCCAGCTCGGCGGAGAGGATGCCCCGCTGGATCCCGATCCGGTCGTCGCCGCGGAACGCGCCGCTCGGCGCGCTCACGACGATCATCGCGAGCGGTGTCACGGCGCCCGCGACGACGGTGCGCCAGGAGACGCTCCAGCCCGGCAGCGCGCCCCGGCCCGGCCGAGCCCCGACCAGCCGGACGACGAGGTACGCCATCGCGCCGAACGAGACCGAGGCGAACAGCAGCATGCTGTTCATCGGCACCGAGGCGAGCGCCGGCCGGTTGATCATCGTGTTGCCGGGGTTCCACGCCCACCACTTCAGCTGCGGGCCGAGCTGGTCGAAGATCTCGTAGAAGACCTGGCAGGCGAACGCGACCGCGACCGCGCCGGCCAGCGGCCCGCGCCGGGCGAACACGCCCAGCGCCCTGACCAGCTCGTAGGCGAGCTGCGAGATCGCGGGATAGAACGCCACGATGTAGAGCGGCAGCCGGTCGTACATGAACTGCACGGTGAACACGTTGTGCGAGAAGATGAACCCGACCTGCTTCTCCAGGCCGAACCAGCCGGGGAAGTACAGCGGCGGCTCGATCACCGCCAGGTAGACGACCGAGGCGAACCACAGCGAGATGTTGACCGGGTCGCCGTCGCGCCGCCACCGCCGCCAGGCGTGGACGAGGGCGAACACCGCCCCGCCGACGATCAGCAGTTCCAGGACGGGCATGGTGCCGTTCGCGAGGTCGAACGGGTCGCGGAACGTCACGAAGGGACGGGCGTGGTGGCAGGAGAAGCCGAGCTTCTCGGCGACGCGCTCGGCGACCGGATCGCAGGTGTACCCCATGTCTCCTCCGCCCGTCAGGCGCCGACGAGGTCGTCGCCGCGCCGCGCGGCCCCGGGCGACGCGGTCCCGGTGTAGCCGGTGAAGTCGGTGCCGGGCGGGTCCTGCCGGGCGTCGAAGCCGCCGGGCACGACCGTCCGGCCGAGCCGCTGCCGCACCTTGTACCGCGCGATGCCGAACCAGAACCGCGGGTCCCGCGCCATCTCCTTCAGCGACCGGTCGAGGTTGAACACCTCGGCGAACGTCCGCTCGACGTAGGCGTCCTCGCGGCTCGCGGCGTTGATCGCGTTGAAGACCGGCCAGCTGAAGCGCGCGGCGAGCCGGCGCCGCCAGCGCGGGGCGACCTCCGTCCCGGTCGCGAAGTCGTACGCCTGGTCGCGGGCCATCGCGAGCATCCACGGCACGTCGAGGGACTTCTTCTGCCGGGCGAGGAACTCCCGGACGAACGCGAGGCCCAGGTCGTCGCGGGCGCCCAGCATCTCGCCGAGGATGAGCGCGGACCGGGCCGCCGAGCTCATCCCCTGCGCGTAGAACGGGTTGAAGGCGCAGATCGAGTCGCCGACGCACACCAGCCCGGCCGGCGGCACGTCCAGCAGGTCGAAGCGCCGCCACTTGTTGCCGGTGGAGCGGGTCAGGTGCACCTCCGAGGTCGGGGTGCAGGCGTGGGTCGCCCGGCCGAACAGCGTGGCCCGCACCCGGTCCACCGCGGCCTCGAACGCCTCGGGCCTGCGGGGCATCTCGATGCCCCACGACCCCATGCACACGATGGCGCGGTCGCCCTCGATCGGGAAGAAGTTGCTGAGGAACTCGTGTTCGGCGGGGTGGTCGCCGGTGTCCTGCGTCGGGGTGACGACCAGGTGCTTCCACCACCACGTCTCGGGGCGCCGGTCGGCGGGCGGCAGGTCGTACCACCGCGAGGTGTAGGTGACCTTGGCGTCGAGGGTCTTCTCGGGCGGCGCGGTCCAGCCGGCCGCGCTCAGCCAGTCGGTGACCGAGGAGCCGCGGCCGAGCGCGTCCACGACCAGGTCGGCGGCGAGGTGCGCGTCGCCGCCGTCGGCGGTGCGGTACTCGACGCCCTCGACGCGCCCGCGCGCCGTGCCGCCCCCGGTGGAGCGGAGCCCGGTGACGGTCGCGCCCTCGCGGATCTCGATGGCGGGCAGCTCGCGGACCTTGTCGCGCAGCACCCGCTCGATGAGCACGCGCGAGCTGTAGACCATCGTCATCGACCCGGACTTGCGCGGCGCCCAGCCGTCGTTCTCGCAGTACGCCGCGTCCATGGACGGCATCAGGTGCATCCCGCCCGCGGCGATCAGCGCCTCCTCGAACCCGGGGAAGATCGCGCCGATCGCGCGGCGGCCGGAGTTGAGCAGGAAGTGCGGGTGCTTGCTCTGCGGCACGCCCCGCCGGTGCTCCGCGTCCGGCGGGAGCAGGTCCCGCTCCAGGACGATCACCTCGTCGAAGCGGCGGGCGAGCACCCCCGCGGCGCACAGCCCCGCCACGCTCCCGCCGAGCACCACGGCCGTCCTGCGTCCCATCCCGCCGCCCTCCATTCATACAGATTATGAGTGAATGTATGATTGAGGGGAGGGCGCGTCAAGGGCCCCGGGCCCGTCGGCTGGACGGCGCGGGTTCGCTTTCGTCATGATTCGCGAATGTGGCGTGAGCTGATCGACGAACACACCCGCCAGGCCCGCTTCGCCCCGCCGGCCACCGAGCAGGAGCTCCAGCGGGTCGAGGAGAGCCTCGGGCACCTGCTCCCCGACGACCTGGCCAAGCTGCTCGGCGAGACCGACGGCGTCGTCGACGCCAACGGCTACAACCTGGTCTTCTCCGCCGAACAGCTGCTCCAGGGCAACCTGGAGATGCGCACCTACCCCGCCCTGAAGCGGCTCTACATGGCGTTCGACCAGCTGCTGTTCTTCTCCGACGCCCCCGGCGACGGCAACCTGTTCGGCTACGTCCTCGTCCCCGAGGGGCGGCCCGACATCTTCGTCTGGGACCACCGGACCGACAACCGGCGCTGCATCGCGCCGTCCCTGGAGCACTTCATCGCGGACTGGCTCAGCGGCCGCATCCGGCTCTGAACCGCCCCCAGCAGGACGTCAGAGCCGGGCGATGACCAGGGCGACGTCGTCCGGGCCGCCGCCGGCGACGCCGAGCCGGGCCAGCACGGTGTCGGCCAGTTGCGCGGCGTCGTACCGGGCCGCGTCGGCGAGCGCCCCGGTGAGGCGGGCGAGACCGACGTCGATGTCCTCGCCGTGGCGCTCGATGAGCCCGTCGGTGTACAGCACCAGCGTGTCGCCGGGCTCGTAGGAGGCGTTGGCCTGCGGGCGCGGCACGGCCTGGACGCCGAGCGGCGGATCGGTCGCCCTGTCCAGCAGGTCGCGACGGCCGTCGGCGCGCGCCAGCACCGGCGGAGGGTGCCCGGCGCTGCTGTAGGTGATCACCTGGTTGCCGGTGTCGACGACCGCCTGGACGACGGTCGTGTTCAGCGCCGCCTCCAGCGACCCCGCGTACAGCCCGAGCACCTCCAGCGCCGGGGCGGGACGCCCGACGGCGCGCACGGCCGCGCTCAGCGCGCTGCGCAGCATGCCCATCGCCGCGGCCGCCTCCAGCCCGTGCCCGACCACGTCGCCGACCGCCAGCGCGAACCGGTCGGGCGGCAGGTGGACGACGTCGTACCAGTCGCCCCCGACGCTCAGCCCCCGCGTGGCGGGCAGGTACCGGACCGCCACCTCGCCGTGCAGGTCCAGGTCGGGGGTCGTCAGCATGGCCCGCTGCAGCGTGAGCGCGACCTGCCGCTCACGCGCGTGTGCCCGCCGCAGCTCCGCGTTCAGCCGCTGCAGTTCGCGCGCCCGCGCGTACAGCTTGGCCTCCAGCGTCTGCGCCGTCTCCAGGTGCGCGCCCTTCCAGACGCCGGGACGGTCGCCGGGCACGGCCTTCTGGCCGGACGTCACGTAGGGGGTGACGTCCTCGGCCTGGTGGACGATCCACTCGATGCGTCCGTCCGCCCCGGGCACCGGCACGTTCACCAGCGCCCACCAGCGCTCATCGACGCCTTCCGGCCCCGGGATGCGATGCTTCTGGAGGGGCATCGTGTCGGGCTCGCCCGTGGCGAGGACCCGGTTCAGGGAAGCCTCCAGGTTCCGCATGCCCTCGGCGTCCGCCTCGTCGGGGAACGCCTGGCGCACGTGCAGGCCGACCAGGTCCTCGCGGGTCCGTCCGGTGGCGTCCACGAAGGCGCGGTTGACGTCCGCGATCACCAGGTCGGGGCCCATCACCAGCGACGGGCTCGGCATCGCGGCGAACAGCGCCGCGTGGTCGACCCCCGCCGCCACGCTCACCCGCTCTCTCCCTTCCCCACCTGCGCCGACATTCCCCGCGGCGCAGGCCCCAACCCGCCGGCGCCGCCCCCGGAGCCGCTCACCGCCGGGCACGCGGCCGGGCTGCTCGCCGCCGCCGACGACCAGGTCTTCGCCCACCTCCCCTACCCGCGCCCCTGGTGGGGGACGGGCGCCAACGCCGAGGCCAAGCGCCTCATGCTCGCGCACGCCTTCGACGTCCTCGGCTTCGCCAAGGTCGCTTTCCGCACCGACGCGGCCGTCGGGGCGGGCGATGCGCCGCCCGTTATGGGTGTTTCACACGATTCTCAAGGTTCGTGTGGAAATCAGTGAGAGCCGCCGGAAGCCGGGTAGGGCGTCCCGCTGACGGCATGACACAGAAGTCTCAAGGTCAGGCCGGTGCGGCCCAGGCCCGCCGGCCCCGGCAGTTAGGACGTCTTCCATGCTCTCCTGCCTGCGCATCCTCACGGCCGCCTCGCTGGCCGCCGCGACGACCGGGCCGATCACCGCGATGGCCGCCTCCGCCGCCGAGAGGCCGGGCCGGCCCACCGCCGACTTCAGCTGCTCGAAGCTGGTCCTGTCCACCAGCGGTCTCGCGCGCGGGATCCGCGGCTGCCGGCCGGACAAGGGCGGCTCCCGCCCCGCCGGCGACATCCACGGCACCTTCACGATCCGCGGCTACGTCCCCGAGAAGGCGAAGCCCGTGACGGTCACCTGCAAGCCTGACCCGGACCTGCCCGCCGACCCGTCCGGCGCGTACATCCGCGAACTCTTCGGCTTCCACTGCAAGTAGCGGCCGGCGGCGGCCAGCCGGGCATGGGGCCCCGGCAGGGGTCAGGTGTGGGGCGGGGCCAGGGGGAGGCGTAGGACGAAGCGCGCGCCGCGCGGCGAGTCCTCGATCCGCAGGGTGCCGTTGTGGGCCTCCGCGACGGCCCGGGAGATCGCCAGGCCGAGGCCGCTCCCGCCGGGATCGCGGCGGAGGCCCTCGCTCAACCGGGTGAAGGGCTCGAAGACGCGCTCCCGGTCGACCGGGGCGATCCCCTCCCCGTCGTCCTCGACCACGACCGCCGCGCCGTCGTCCGAGCGCCGCACCGTGACCTGCACGCGCGTGCGGGCATGGCGCTGCGCGTTCACGAGCAGGTTGGCCAGCACGCCGGCGAGCTGCACCCGGTTGCCCGTGACGGTGAGCTCCTCCGGGGCGCTGACCTCCACGGGCGGCCCGTCGCCGCGGCGGGCGGCCTCCTCGCGGGCCAGGGCGGCCAGGCCCACCGGCTCGACGATCCGCGGCCCGGTGCTGACGCGGGCGAGCATCAGCATCTCGTCGATGATCGCCTGGAGCCGCTCGGCCGTCGCGAGCGCGTCGCGGACGCCGCCGCGCGCGTCGGCCTCGGGGAACAGCAGCACCTCCTCCAGCTGCGTGCGCAGGCCCGTGAGCGGCCGGCGCAGCTCGTGGGAGACCATCGAGCCGAACCGGCGCTGGCGCTCCATCGCGTCCTCCAGCCGGGCGAGGGTCTGGTTGGCGGTGCGCGCCAGCCGGGCGATCTCGTCGTCGCCGGACGGCTGCGGGACGCGCAGGCTGAGGTCGCTGATGGTGATCTCGGCGATCTGCGCCCGCATCGCCTCGACGGGGCGCAGGGTGCGGCCGACCAGGGCCCAGGTGGCCCAGCCGGTGAGCAGCGAGGCCGCCAGCACGCCGGCGGCGACGAGGGCGTCCAGCCGCTGGGTGCCGAGCAGCACGGGCCGCGGCATCGCCGCGTAGACGGTGTGGCTCTGACCGGCCCACAGCCGGGCGGTCTTCTGCGGAGGGACGCCGGCGGCGGTGAGCAGCAGGCACCGCCCGTTCTCGCACTGGACGCGGTTCTGGGTCCGGCCGTCGTTCGGCGGCCGCAGCGTGCTCAGCGCGGGCAGCCCGCTCGCCGCCTTGCTGGCCGACACCACGCTCCCGGTGGCGTCGACGAGCTGCAGGTAGGGGACGCGGGTGCTGGTGATCGGCTGCGGCGGGGTGGGCGAGCGCATCGAGCCGATCCATTCGGCGGCCGCCCGCTCGGTGTCGCGGAAGCCGTCCCGCTCGATGCGGTTGTGGACGGCGGTGTCCACGCCGACGCCGATGATCGCGTAGACCAGCAGGGAGACGCCGGTCATGACCAGGGTGAAGCGCGCGCGGATCGAGGTCGGCGCGAGACGCGGACGCACCCTTCCGTCACCCCCGATCACCGCCGAGCCTGTCCCCTCCATCTATTAGGCGGCACCGTTGCGCGGCCCTTGGTCGGCGCGCCCTAAAGGCGGTGTAACGCCTCCCCTACGAACCGGGAAACCCGGCGGTCCGGCGGGGTCGGACCGTCCCCGTTCGCAGGCGGGCCGCGGGACGCCCGTGCGACGATGTGGCCGTCCGTGCCGCGACGGCGTGAGGAGGCGCGAGGTGTCCGAGGGAGACGGCGACGGGTACGGCGGGCGCCACCCGACCAGCCATGAGCGGACGAACGAGCGGCCCTGGGACGACTCCTACCGCGGCGAGGAGCCGGCGCCCTGGGACGTGGGCCGTCCGCAGCCGGCGGTGGTGCGCCTCGCCGGCGAGGGCGCCTTCACCGGCCCCGTCCTCGACGCGGGATGCGGCACCGGCGAGAACGCCCTCGAGATCGCCGCCACGGGAGCGCGGGTCCTCGGCGTCGACATCGCCGGGACGGCGCTGTCGATGGCGCGGGAGAAGGCGCGGGAGCGCGGCCTCGACGCGGAGTTCGCCCTCGCCGACGCGTTCCAGCTCGCCCGTCTCGGCCGGACCTTCGAGACCGTCCTCGACTGCGGCCTGTTCCACACCTTCGACGACGGCGAGCGGCGCGAGTACGTCGAGAGCCTCGCCTCCGTGACCGCCTCCGGAGGCCGCCTCCACCTGCTCTGCTTCAGCGACGCCGAGCCGGGCGACTGGGGCCCGCGCCGCGTCACCCGGGACGAGCTCCGGGCGTCCTTCGACCCGACGCACGGCTGGGAGGTCCTGGCCATCGCCCCGGACCGGCTGGTGACGAGCTTCGACGCCGACGGCGTCGCCGCCTGGCTCGCCGACATCCGGCGGGTCTGAGCCCGCTCCCCCGCCTCCGGCGCCGCGCGGGCCGAGCGCCGCGCGGGCTAGCCCTTCACGACCTCGCCCGCCGTGCCGGACGCGCCGGTCCCGATGCGGCGGACGCGCCGCTCGACGTCCTTGCGGGCGCCGTCGGTACCGGGCGCCGCGCCCGTCTCGAGGGTCCCGGCTTCGGCGCTGGAGCCGGTCCCGATGTGCTTGACACGCCGCCGCACGTCCGCCTGGGCGTCCTTCGTCCGGGGGCCGGCGTCCGGCGGCACGTCGCCGGTGTCCTCGTGCCCGCCGGTCCCCATGTGCTTGACGCGCCGCTCGACGTCCTTGCCGCCGCCGCCGGTCTCCGTGCCGTTGCCGAGCGTCCCGCGCTCGCCGCTCGCGCCCGTGCCGACGCGCTCGACGCGGCGCGCCATGTCCGCCTCGGCGCCCTTCCTGCCGGGTCCCCTGCTCATCGCGCTCCCCCGTGGCCGATGTCCGTCCAGGCCGCGCCGGCGCGCGCGCCCGGGCTCCCGCCCTCCGGCACGCGCGCCGTCACATCCCAGCGGTACCCCGCTGACCAGGGGACAAGCCTCCGGCGAGGGTCCCCGGGCCCGCGTCAGCCCCGGGCGAGCCCGGCCTCGATCGCCTCGATGATCCGGGGACGCAGCTCCGCGGCGCCGATGACCGCGTCGACGGAGCCGACCTCGACCGCGCGCCGGATGTCGTGCACGCGGTCGAACTCCGCCGCCACCTCGCCGAGCTTCTCCGCGCGGACCGACGACCGCAGCTCGTCGAGCTCCGCGATCACCGTCGCGCGGCCCGGGCCGGTGGCGGCCGCGACGCGGGCCTCCAGGTCCCGGACGCGGGGGTCGGCGGCCGTGCGGGCGTCGACGTCGCGGGCGAACACCACGGCGGCGGCGGGGGCCCCGCCGAGCACCGAGGCGAACGAGCCCTCCAGCGCGAACACCGTCATGTTCGGGTTGAGCGCCTTGGAGAACACCACGAACGCGCCGCCGTGGTACCGCGAGATCACGCAGAACACGATGGGCCCGCGGAAGTTGACGATCGCGCGGCCGATCTCCGCGCCGTACTCCAGCTGGAGCTTGCGCATCGACTCCGGCGAGCCGTCGAAGCCCGACAGGTTCGCCAGCACCACCAGCGGGCGGTTGCCGCTCGCGGCGTTGATCGCCCGCGCGGCCTTCTTCGACGAGCGCGGGAACAGCGTGCCCGCGGTGTAGGAGTCCGGGCCGTCGGTGGGCGGGAAGCCGCGCCGCGGCACCGCCCGCGACTCGATGCCGAGCAGGCACACCGGGACGCCGCCGAGATGCACGTCCTGGACGACCGCGGTGTCCGCGTCGGCCATGCCCGCCCAGCGCTCCAGCACCGGGTGGTCCTGGTCGGACAGCGCCCGCATCACGGTGCGGATGTCGAACGGCTTCTTGCGGTCCGGGTTGGCCTCGGCGGAGAAGATCTCGCCGACGGTGGCGAAGTCGCTGCCCTCCACGACGTGCGGGAAGGCGGAGACGTCGCGGTCGGCGGGGTCGGACGTCGGGGCCCGGCGCGGCCCCCGCTCCCCCGGCACGACGTAGGTGTGGTCGTAGTGCGCCATGAGGATGTCCCGCGCGGCGGTCAGGTTCGGCGCCCAGTACTGCGCCTGCCCGTTCGGGCCCATCACCCGGTCGTAGCCGCCGATGCCGAAGTTGTCCTCGGCCGACACGCCGCCGGAGAAGTCGAGCGACTGCTTGCCGGTCAGCACCATCGCCGAGTCCGGGGTCATCACGAGGACGCCCTTGGTGTGCATCAGCATCGTCGCCTCGGCGTTCCAGTACGGCTGGGCGCCGACGTTGATGCCCGCGACAACGATGTTGATCTCGCCGCCGTCCTGGGTGAACTCGACGATCCGCTTGAGCGCGGCGGCCACCCAGTCCATGTTCTCGGTGCCGGACTCCATGGAGATCCGGGCGCCCGCGGACAGCGCGTACCACTCCAGCGGCACCCGCATCCGCTCGGCGAGGTCCAGCGCGGCGATCACGCGGCGGCACTCCGGCTCCGACAGCGCGCCGAGCGCCTTCGTCGGGTCGCCGAGCAGCACGACGCGGGTGACGCCCTCCGGGTGCCGGTCGGTCGGCGTGGTGACGACGCCCGCGACCATCGCCGCGGTGTTGCGCCCCTTCGGCCGGTCGACCGGGACGAGCACGTGGTTCCCCGCCTCGTCGACCTCGAGATCGTGCTCGGTGAAGTCGCCGAGCATCCCGGTCAGCTCGTACGGGTACACGGTGTTGCGGCCGCTCGCCCGCAGCACCTTCTGCCGGTAGCCGTCGACGGGCTCGATCGGCTCGTCGGACGGCTCGCCGACGGTCAGCTCGACGCCGCCCGCGGCGTCGAAGGCCAGCCGCACCGCGATCTTGGTCAGCTCGCCGGTGCTCCGGTCGCGCTGCCGGCCGATGAGCAGGATCTCCTCCAGCCCGGCGCCCGCGGTCGTCGGCAGCACCCGCCCGACGATCATCTCCAGCTCGGCGCGGGTGAGGTCGATCGGCGGCCACACGTACAGCACGATCCGGTTGGTGTTGAACCGGTTCTTCGAGGGGCGCCGCGACCGGGCGCGGCGGATCGAGTCGACGCAGGTCGCGATGGAGTACTCCGCCATCGGCAGCGTGGCGAGCCGGCCCTCGTGGTCGCGCAGCTCGGTCAGGTCGCGGACCTGCGCGAACGCGACGAGGCGGTCGTCGGACGGGTTGTCGCGCGCCACGCACTGGAACAGGTAGACCTCCTCGTCCGCCGACGGCAGCCGGGTGAGGTCGAACCGGTTCAGCCGCTCCAGCTGCATCCGCTGCGCGATGTACGGGTGCAGGCCGCGGATCAGCCGCTCCTCCGCCATCCCGGCGGTGGTCGGCCGGAACGTGAAGTGGTGGTGCATCACCGCGCCGGCGCTGCCCGCGACGGTGGCGGTGAGCCGACGGACGCGCGGCGGCAGCGGATGCGCGGCGATGACCTCGTGCAGCGCGGCCGCCATCGCGTCGAAGTCCTCGGGCTGGTTCTCCCAGGCCAGGTAGATGTCGGCGTCGATGGCGTCCGCGCCGCCGGCCAGCTCGGCGAGGCCGCGCAGCGCGCCGCCCAGCTCCTCGAAGCGGACCGCGGCGGACACGACCGACGAGCCCTCGCGCTCGGCGACCACGAACGCGCAGCCCGCGCCGTCGCCGGCCCCCTGGTCGGGGGTGACGACGGGAGGTCGGTCGGGGTCGTGTTGGTCGGGGGTAAGCACGGTGCGGACGTCGGTGAGGCCCTTGTTGCCGTAGTAGCGCCGGGTCAGCACCTCCAGCATGACCGAGTTGTCCCGGTCGTGGCGGACGAGCCGCTGCCCGAGCAGCCGGACGAGCGGCTCGGTGCTGCGCACCATCTCGGCGATGCGCTCGGCGCGGTCCGGGGCGTCCGGGTGCGCGTCCAGGTGGCGCAGGTGCCGGCGGACGGCGGCGTAGACGCGGGCGCGGTTGCGGCGCAGCAGCGGCTGCGCGAACCAGGCGAACACCACGCCGCACGCGAGGTCGTAGACGACCGGGAAGCGCACCTGCGTCGCGGCGACGAGGCGCTCCAGCGCGAGGCCGACGGGCTCGCGCAGCGCCTCCGCCGGCGGCGGCTCCAGCAGCCACGCGCGCAGCAGCGCCGTGACGACCGCGGCGTCCGTGGCCGCGCGCTGCTGGGCCAGGAAGATCCGGAACACCGCCGCCTCGAGCTCCGGCGAGCGCTCCAGGTCGGTGACGCCGTAGTGGCCGAGCGCCTTGGCGAGCCTCGCCCGGAACTCCTCCGGCAGGCCGGCCCGCTCGACGTCGAGGCTCTGCAGGTAGGTGTGGAAGTGCTCGCGGGCGCTGTGCACATGGCCGGTGCCGGCCCCGTCGCCGCCGTCGGCGCCGTCGGCCGGGGTGTTGCGGGTCAGCTCGGCGAGGTCGGCGAACACGTCGATGAGGGCGAGCTCCTCCTCCACGGGCCGGTGGCCGTCCGCGGCGGCCGCCCCGCGCGCGGCGAGGTAGCCGTCGAGCGCCCGGCGCTCGTCGTGCGGGTCGGCGTCGAAGCCCAGCAGCAGGCTGCGCAGCTCCTCCAGGCCGTGCGCGGCGCGCTCGCGCGCGGGGATCTCGGCGGGCTCGGCGGGCAGGTCGAGCTCGACGGTCCCGGTGGCCGCGGCGTCCTCCTCCTCGGTGCCGTCGGCGAGCGGCTCCAGCCGCAGCAGCGGCGCGCCGGTCTCCACCTGGCCGCCGACGGAGACGACGCACTCCTTCAGCCGCGCCCGGAACGGCGCGCGCAGCACCGTCTCCATCTTCATGCTCTCCAGCACCAGCACGGGCGCGCCCGCCTCGACCTCGGCGCCGACCTCCAGCGGCGTCGCGACCACCAGCGCGGGCGCGGGCGAGCGGACGACGCCGCCCTCGTCCCGGCTGACCCGGTGCGTCACGCCGTCCACCTCGACCAGGTGGATCGGCCCGTGCGTGCCGGTGACGATGCGGTACCGCGTGCCGTTGACGGCGATCTGCCCGGTGTGCCGGTCGAAGCGGTCGAGCTCGACGGTGGCGGTGCGGACGCCGTCGCCGCCCGCCTCGATGCCGACGCGGAACCGCTGCGCCCCGATCCGCGCGACGCGCACGCGGTAGCCGGCGCCGCGCAGCTTGAGGTCGAGGGGCCGGCCGCTCTCGTGCCGGATCTGGGGGCGGCCGCCGGACGCCGTCGACAGCAGCCGCCGCCGCTCGGCCTCCTCCTCCGCCTCGTACGCCTCGATGGCGGCGGCCGCCAGCGCGACGCCGGAGTGCCGGTGCGAGACGAGGCCGCCCTCGCCGCGGACGCGGTCGATCCAGCCGGTGTCGGCGCTGCCGTCGATCACCTCGGGCCGGTCGAGCAGGTCGAGCACGAAGCTCTTGTTGGTCGCGCCGCCCTCGATGATGACGGTGGTCTGCGCCATCGCCCGGCGCAGCCGGCCGAGCGCCTCCTCGCGGTCCCGGCCGTAGGCGATGATCTTGGCGATCATCGAGTCGAAGTCGGCGGGGATGGTGTCGCCCTCGGCGACGCCGGTGTCCACCCGGACGCCGGGCCCGGCGGGCAGGTCCAGGCGGGCGATGCGGCCCGGGGACGGGGCGAAGTCGCGGTCGGGGTCCTCGGCGTTCAGCCGGGCCTCGACGGCGTGCCCGCGCTCCACCGGCGGCGCGCCCTCCAGCCGCCCGCCGGACGCCACGTGCAGCTGCGCCTTGACCAGGTCGAACCCGGTGGTGGACTCGGTGATCGGGTGCTCGACCTGGAGCCGGGTGTTGACCTCCAGGAACGCCAGCAGGTCCTCGCCGGGGTGGTAGAGGAACTCGACGGTCGCCGCGCCGCGGTAGCCGACCGCGACCGCGAGCCGCTCGGCGGACGCCTTGAGCTCGGCGGCCCGCGCGGGCGGCAGCACCGGCGACGCCGACTCCTCGATGACCTTCTGGTTGCGGCGCTGCACCGAGCAGTCGCGGACGCCGAGCGCCCACGCGGTCTCGCCGTCGGCGATCACCTGGACCTCGACGTGCCGGGCGCCGGTGACCAGGCGCTCCAGGAAGACGACGCCGCTGCCGAAGGCGCGCGCGGCCTCCTGGCTGGTGCGCTCGTAGGCGTCGTCGAGCTCGGCCTCGCTGGTGATCACGCGGATGCCGCGCCCGCCGCCGCCGGCGGTCGCCTTCAGCATCAGCGGGTAGCCGATCTCGGCCGCGGCGGCGCGGGCGGCGTCGAGGGTCTCGACGGCGCCGCGGCTCCACGGCGCGACGGGGACCCCGACCTCCTCGGCGATCAGCTTGGCGCCGATCTTGTCGCCGAGCCGGCGCATCGCCTCGGGGCTCGGCCCGACGAACGTGACGCCGGCCTTCTCGCACACCTCGGCGAACGAGGGGTCCTCCGCGACGAAGCCCCAGCCGACCCAGGCGGCGTCGGCGCCGGTCTCGACCAGCGCGCGTTCGAGCGCCTTCAGGTCGAGGTACGGGCGCGCGGACGCGGGGCCGAGGTCGTAGGACAGGTCCGCCTCGCGCACGAAGGTGGCGGTCCGGTCGACGTCGGTGTACAGGGCGACGGTCTCGATCCGTGTCCCGGTCTCCGCGGCGATGTCCCGTACGGCGTGGATGAGCCGCATGGCGGCCTCTCCACGGTTGACGATGGCGACACGACTGAACACGCGACCGAGCCCTCCTGTAGACCACGATGTCCGCCGCGAACGACGGCTCTCGGCTGTGCCCACCCTTCCGGTTACCCGCCGGTAGCTCCATGTCGCTGACATCGCATGCTGCGCGGCCCGAGTTGTGGGAAACGTGCAAAAGCCGGACCGCCGCCGGGTGCCGGCGGGGCCTCTCAGGGCCGGGCGGCGCCGATCGCCTCGCCGCCGGCCGCCGGCACGCGCAGGGCGATCATGGCGAGGTCGTCGATGCCGGCGGTCGGCAGGCGCGTGAGCAGCCCGTCGCAGAACGCCGGCAGCGGCCGGCGGGCGAACCGGCCGGCCTGCTCGCACAGCCGCTCCAGCCCCTTGTCCAGATGCTCGCCCGGCCGCTCGACCAGGCCGTCGGTGTAGAGGAGCACCGTGCAGCCGGGCGGCAGGCGGACCTGCGCGCTGTGGTACGGCTCGTCGAACAGCGGCCCGAGGCCGAGGAGCGGGTTGGCGGCGTCCTCCAGCAGGTCGACGGAGCCGTCCGGGCAGACCAGGACGGGCGGCGGGTGCCCGGCCACCGCGTAGTCGAGCCGCATCCCGTCCGGCCCGCCGTCGGCGACCCGGGCCAGCGCGCAGGTGGCCGAACCCTCCGGGATCAGCGTCTCCATCGCGATGTTCAGCCGGCGCAGGACGTCCCCGGGGCACTCCTGGCGGTCGACGATCAGGCTCCGCAGGATGTTCCGCAGCTGGCTCATCGCCACCGTCGCGGCCAGGTCGTGCCCGGTGGCGTCGCCGATGGCCAGCACGGCGGCGCCGTCCGGCAGCACGAACGAGTCGTACCAGTCGCCGCCCACCTCGGCGGTCGCCGGGCTGGCCCGGTACCGCGCGACGATCTCCAGGCCGGGCACCACGGGCGGCTCGGCGAGCAGGCTGTGCTGCAGCGCCAGCGCCACCCGCTGGGTGCGGTGGTACTCGATCGCGCTGCTCAGCGCGTCGTGGGCGTGGTCGAACATCTGCCGCATCAGGTCGACGTCCTCGCGGCTCAGCGGCTCGCGCTCCCCGCAGACGGCGGCGGTCACCACGGCCGCCACGGTCCCGTCGACGGTCACCGGCATCAGCACCACGCTGTTGGCGTTCGCCGCGGCCAGCCACTCGGTCGTGCCCTGGGGCAGCATGCCCGCCGGAGGGCGTCCGGGCGGGAAGGTGTGGTGCAGCGGGCGGCTCCGCTGCACGGCCCGGGTGAACCCGCTGTCGGCGGCGTACCACTCCCGTCCGAACGGCGGCTGCCGCGGCAGGTCCGGCCGCGCGGCGGTGGCGACGCGCTCGGTGAGGAGCGGCGCACCCGCCGGCCGGTCGATGTAGTCGGGCAGCAGGTGGACGCCGCAGCCGTCGGCGAGCGCCGGGACGAGCACGTCGGCCAGCGCCCCGAGCATCTCCCGAAGCCCGGTGCGCTCGGCGGTCGCGGCGGCGGCGCCGTCGAGCAGCCGCCTGCGGTGCTCGCGCCGCCACTCCTGCTCGATGTCGGTGCAGGTCCCCACCCACTCCACCACGACGCCGTTCTCGTACACCGGCGCGGCGTTGACCTGGAAGTGCCGGTAGTCGCCCTCGACCGTCCGGAGCCGGTAGACGTACCGCCAGGGGCGGGCCTGCGCGAGCGCCCGCTCCCACGACCGCGCGGTCTCCTCGCGGTCCTCCGGGTGCAGCGCCTGCTGCCAGCCCCTACCGCGGAACCTCTCCCAGGACTGGCCGGTCACCCGCTCCCAGCCCGGGCTCGGTTCGACGGGATCCCCCGCGGGGTCCGTCACCCACACGATCTCGGCGCTCACCCGGATGAGGCTCTGGAACCTGCGCAGGGCGCGGCGCTGCTCGTCGGCGGCGTCGGCCCGCCGGGCCGTGTCGACGCTCCCGCTGACGTCCACGCCGACCGCCAGCACGGCCGGCTCGTCCCCGGGCAGGCGGGTCAGGCTGAAGGAGAAGAAGCGCTGCTCGTAGCCGGTGTCGGGGAAGAACAGGCTGACCGGGGCCTCGGCGAGGGTGACCGGCTCCCCGTCGGCCAGCACGCGGTCGAGGAGGTCGAAGTAGTCGTGCTGCACGAGGTCCCGGAACGCGTGGCGGACGGGTTCGCCGATCGGCCGCTCGCCGAAGGTCGCGCGGAAGGCGAGGTTCGTGTACGCCAGGCGCCGCTCCGGCCCCCTGATGACGGCGACGGTGACGGGCGCGGCGTCGAACGCCTCGGGCGCGATGCCGCCGTCCCCCTCCTGCCGGTCATCGACCATGGCGTCTCCCCCAGTCGCCGCCCGGGTCGCTCTCGGCTCATCTCCACCTCAACATACATCGGTCCCCCTTCTCACCTGCGCTTCGGGCTCTCCAGGGGGCCATCCCTCACCGCCCAGCGTGCCCAGCAGCATGCACTTGACGTACGGGAGGGCCTCGCAGCCGGGGATCGCGATTCCAGGTGCCGGCCGGTTCACGCCGATCGCCGAGTGCGAACGGCGCCGGCGCCATTTCGTCATGAACGGAACTCAATAGGCCAGTCGCCCCCAGCCGGGGACGGACCACGTTAAGCCGGTCATCCGAAACCGGGACCCGCGGTTCGCCCTTTATGGGGCCGGTCGAAGACGCGTGACTTTTGCCCCCGCCGACCGAATTCCGCGCCGCCCGCACGCCTGTTCTGCATGAACAATTCCCGGAACGCGCGGAGCCGGGAGCATCTCGTCCACGGGCGGGCCTGCGGGCGGCGCGGACCGCCGGCACCCGGCGACCGGGCGCCCCTGCGGCCGAAGATCGGGCTGCTACTTTGTCCCCGAAGGGCGAACCGCGAATTGGGGAGTATGCCGTGACCGAGGAGCCGGGCAGCATCATCGACACGTCCGTGCCGCATTCCGCGCGTATCTGGAACTACTGGCTCGGCGGCAAGGACAACTACCCCGTCGACCGCGCGGCCGGCGACCAGTATCTGCAGGTGTATCCGGGAATCGTGGACATCGCGCGGGCCGGCCGCAACTTCCTCGCCCGCGCCGTCCGCTACCTGGCGGGCGAGCAGGGGATCCGGCAGTTCCTCGACGTCGGCACGGGGCTGCCGACCGTCGACAACACCCACGAGGTCGCGCAGCGGGTCGCGCCCGAGTCGCACATCGTCTACGTCGACAACGACCCCCTCGTCCTGTCGCACGCCCACGCCCTGCTCACCAGCCGCCCCGAGGGCGAGACCAGCTACATCCAGGCCGACATGCTCGACCCGGAGCAGGTGCTGCGCGCGGCGCGCGACAAGCTCGACTTCGACCGGCCGATCGCGGTGATGCTCATGGGCGTGCTCGGCCACGTCCAGGACTACGACGACGTCCTGAACATCATCCGCACGCTGACGGGCGCCCTCCGCTCCGGCAGCTACCTCGCCCTGTACGACGACACCGACACCGACGAGGCGCACAACGAGGCGCAGCAGCAGTACGACGACACGGGCGCCGTCCCCTACCGGCTCCGCCCGCCCGAGCAGATCATCGGCTACTTCGACGGCCTCGAGGTGGTCGAGCCCGGCGTGGTGCCGTGCGAGGACTGGCGGCCCGAGCCCAACCCGTTCAACGACGCGCCGAAGACGTCCACCCTCTGCGGCGTCGCCCGCAAGCCGTGACCCCCTAGCGGCCGTCGAGGAGGGGCCGCCGCGGGTCCCAGGACGTGCCGTCGCGGTCGTCGCGGCGGCGCCGCGCGATGCCCGACAGGACCTCCAGGACGACGCGGTTCGCCAGCGCCGAGGTGATGTCGGCGTGGTCGTAGGGTGGTGACACCTCGACCACGTCGACGCCCGCGACCGGCAGCTCGTAGGCGATCCGGCGCACCGCGTCCAGCAGCTGGCGGGCGGTGAGGCCGCCGGGCTCGGGGGTGCCGGTGCCGGGGGCGTGGCCGGGGTCGCACACGTCGATGTCGACGGACAGGAACACCCCGTCGCACTCGTCGGTGGCGATGGCGAACGCCTCGGTCAGGCACTCCTCCAGCCCGCGCGCGACGATCTCGGTCATCTCGTAGGAGCGCATGCCCTGCGCGGCCATCCACGCGAGGGTCTCGGGGCCCGGCCAGTAGCCGCGCAGGCCGAGCTGCAGGAACCGGTCGCCGCGGACGGCCCCGGACTCCAGCAGCCGGCGCATCGGGGTGCCGTGCCCGACCAGCGAGCCGAACTCGATGTCGCCGGTGTCGGCGTGCGCGTCGAAGTGGATCATCGAGACGCGGCCCTGCCCGAGGTGCCGCGCCACCCCGGCGGCGTCGGGCCAGGCGATGGTGTGGTCGCCGCCGAGGACCAGCGGGATCGCGCCGTTGCTCGCGATGGCGTACACCGCCTCCTCCAGGTCGCGGACGGAGCGTTCGGCGTCGCCGGAGTACATCTCGACGTCCCCGGCGTCGCGCACGGTGAGGTCGCCCTGGAGCCCGTCCACGCGCAGCGCCAGCGACGGCCGCGACCCGTTCTGCGGCAGGTAGCAGGTCTGCCGGATGTACTGCGGGCCGAACCGGGTGCCGGGCCGGTGGGACGTCCCGCCGTCGAACGGGGCGCCGAGGACGACCACGTCGGCGTCGGCGTAGGTCGCCGGGTCCGACCAGGTGCAGCGCGGCACTCCGAGGAAGGTGATGTCGGGACCGTACTGCGGTCCGTACCGTTCCTGCGGTGTCATCCGGGTCCTCCCTGCCGCGACGGCGATGCCGGTGTTTCCTTCCCCGCCCGGACCGGGCCGTCACCTGGGCGGGCGGGCCCTCCGGATCATCCCATGGGGTCGGGCGTGACGCCGTCGGGCAGGACGTTCGGGCGGGCCTTCTCCACCAGCGCGGGGATCACGTCGTCCAGCTCGTGCGGGTCCCAGCGGGCGCCCTTGTCGACGACCGGCCCGGCGCGCCAGCCCTCGGCGACGCTGATCCGCCCGCCGCGCACGTTGAACACGCGGCCGGTGATCCCGCGCGCCCCCGGGCTCGCCAGCCACACCACCAGCGGCGCGATGTTGGACGGGTCCGCCGGGTCGAAGCCCTCGCCCGGGCGCTCGCGGCCCGGCACGAGGTTCTCGGTCATCCGGGTCAGCGCGGCGGGCGCCACCGCGTTCACGGTCACGCCGTACCGGCCCAGCTCGCGGGCCGCGATCACGGTCAGCGCGGCGATCCCGGCCTTGGCCGCGCCGTAGTTGCCCTGCCCGGCGTTGCCGTAGATGCCCGACGACGAGCTGGTGTTGATGACGCGCGCGTCGACCTCGTGGCCGGCCTTGTGCCGCTCCCGCCAGTACGCGGCGGCGTGCCGCAGCGGCGCGAACGTCCCGCGCAGGTGGACGGCGATCACCGCGTCCCACTCCTCCGCGCTCATGTTGACCAGCATCCGGTCGCGGAGGATGCCCGCGTTGTTCACCAGGACGTGCAGGTCCCCGAACCGCTCGACCGTGGACGCCACGAGCCGGCGGGCGCCCTCGAAGTCGGACACGTCGGTGCCGTCAGCGACGGCCTCGCCGCCCATCGCGCGGATCTCGTCCACCACCTCGCCCGCCGGTCCGGTGGACGAGCCGGTCCCGTCGACCTGCGCGCCCAGGTCGTTGACGACGACCCGGGCGCCGTGCCGGGCGAACTCCAGCGCGTGCTCGCGGCCGATGCCCCGGGCCGCCCCGGTCACGATGACCACCCGTCCGTCGGCGATCGCGGTCATGGTCGCTCCCTCCGTCCCGGGCGGGCCGGGTGCCCGGCCGGCGCCGCTGGCTAGAAGCCATTTCTAGAATTAGCTTTCAAAACGATGCGACGCGCCCACCGCGATGTCAATGGGGCGGCAACGGTGGATCCGCAGCCGGATCCGGATGAACGGGACACCGGCGCCGCGAAGGGCCGATGGGATAGCTTTCCAACAGTGGAAAACGCTGGAGTGTCCGTCGGCGGGGCACGGGGGCCCGGCCGGGACGACGGCGTGCCCGCCGAGGGCACGGAGGCCGCGGTGTCCTTCCGCGGGCGGCTGCTCGCGGGCCTCGCCGAGTCGATCCGCGAGCGCGGCTACCGCGAGACCACGATCTCCGACATCGTCCGGCACGCCCGCACGTCCCGGCGCACCTTCTACGAGGAGTTCCCGACCAAGGACGCCTGCTTCGTCGAGCTGCTCCAGGTGACGAACCGGATGCTGCGCCGGCGCGTCGCCGAGGCGATCGACCCCGCCGCGCCGTGGGAGACCCAGATCCGGCAGGGCGTCGAGGCGTACGTCGACATGGTCGCCTCCGAGCCCGAGATCACGCTGAGCTGGATCCGGGAGCTGCAGGCGCTCGGCGCCGGCACCGCCCGGCGGATGCAGCGCGAGGCCGTCGACACGCTGTTCCGGCTGCTGCGGGACGTGACCGGGAACGCGGAGATGGTCCGGGCCGGGACCCACCCGATCACCCGCCCGTTCGCGCTGATGCTGATCGGCGGACTCCGCGAGCTCACCGCCACCCTGGTGGAGGACGGCGCGGATGTCCGCGACATCACCGAGGTCGCCGTCGAGGCGACGATCGCGCTGTTCCGGCCGGTGCCGGAAAACCGCGGCGGCGCGCCGTCCGCGCGTTACCTCGGCGGTTTTCCGGATCCCCGGAACTGACCTTTCGGCTTCCGGTCGCGGCACCTCCGAATTTCCCTTCTCCGGCACGGTAGGCGGCCGTACCGCGCCGTGGTACCGTCCCGTACCACACCACCTCCGTGTCCGTCGGCACGCGAGGCCGCCATGCCGAGAGCATCGTCCAGAAGAGCGCGCGATGACCGACATTGACGAGGACGACTTCACCGATCACGCCGTCCACCTGGAATACACATGGCGGGCCTGGCGGTACATGCTCACCAGCGCCACCGCGCCGGCCCTGCTGTGCGTGAGCGCCAACGGCATCCTGCGGCTCGGCAGCTTCGTCGACTGCACCGCCGCCGAGCGGGTGTTCTGGGACGTGGTCACGCTGGCCATCCAGGACGCCGGCGATCACCTCGCGGACATGCGCGTCAACAGCACCCGGGCCGCCGTCGTCCTGGAGGGCCCGCCGGACGGCCGCGCCCACCTCGCGGTCCGGTCGGCCTCCGGATTCCATCTCGCGCACTGCTACGACACCTCCTACGACGCGCTCGACGCGTGGGCGCAGATGGCGAGCGAACTGGCGCTCGGGCCCTGCGGATGATCGGCACAGGGCCGCGTTTTCCGGAAATGGAGCGAGAACGCCGGGCGGGCCGCCGAATCCCGCCGCCCGGCACCGGCGCCCGGTGAATTCGCCGCGCCGGAAAAGCGATCTTCGGAACGCGCGGTTCAGCGCCCCGAATCGCCGCTTCCCGACGGCCCGCGCCCCGCGGACACCAGCCCCGTCTCGTAGGCGAGCACGACGGCCTGCACCCGGTCGCGCAGCCCCAGCTTCGACAGGATGCGCGCCACGTGCGTCTTGACCGTCGCGGCGCTGAGCGTGAGGCGGTCGGCGAGCTCGGCGTTCGACAGCCCGGTGGCGAGCAGCCCGAGCACCTCCAGCTCCCGGGGTGTCAGCCGGGACAGGTCCCGGTGCACGGGCCGCGTCCCGCCGCCGGCCTCGTCGCGCGGCGCGAAGCGCTCGATGAGCCGGCGGGTGATGGCGGGCGCGAGCAGCGCGTCCCCGGTCCGGACGAGCCGGACCGACGCGGTCAGCCGCTCGGGCGTCACGTCCTTGAGCAGGAACCCGCTCGCGCCCGCGGTGAGCGCGGCGTAGACGTAGTGGTCCAGGTCGTAGGTGGTGAGGATGAGCACGCGGGCGCAGCCGCCGGCCGCGGTGATCTCCCGGGTCGCCTCGATGCCGTTCATCTCCGGCATCCGGACGTCCATCAGCACGACGTCGGGGCGGGTGCGGCGGACGGCGGCGACCGCCTCGAAGCCGTCCGCCGCCTCGGCGACCACGTCGATGCCGTCGGCGGCGAGGATCATCCCGAAGCCGGTGCGGACCAGCGCCTGGTCGTCGGCGATCACCACCCGCAGGGCCGGGCCGTCCTCCGCCGTCACGGCGTCCTCCAGGGGATCGTGGCGGTGACGCGGAAACCGCCGGCGAGGGTGCGGCCGGACTCCAGCGTCCCGTCGTAGACCGCGAGCCGCTCGCGGAGGTTGATCAGGCCGCGGCCGGTGCCGGTCCGCGCGCCCGCCGCGCCGCCCGTGCCTCCGCCCGCGCCTATGCCCGTGCCGCCGCCGGGCGCGCCGCCGGTGTCGGTGACCTCGATCCGCAGGTCGTCCCCCTCGCACCGGACGGACACCGCGGCGGACGCGCCGGGCGCGTGCTTCATCGTGTTGGTCAGCGCCTCCTGGACGACCCGGTAGGCGGTGAGGTCGACGCCGGGCGGCAGCGGCCCCGGCGGCGGGTCGAGGTCGGCCGTGACGCGCAGGCCGGTGGCGCGGACCCGGTCGATGAGCGGGGCGAGCCGGTCCAGGCCCGGCTGCGGCACCGGCACGCCGCCGTCCGCCTCCCCGTCGCCGTCCCCGGAGGGCGCCAGCAGGCCCATGACGTGCCGCAGCTCCGCCATCGCGGCGCGCCCGCTGGCCTCGACGTCCAGCATCGCCTTCTTCGACAGCTCGGGGTCGGCGTCCACGACCTTGCGGGCGGCGCCCGTCTGGATCACCATGACGCTCACGTTGTGGGTCACCACGTCGTGCAGTTCCGCCGCGATCCTGGCGCGCTCCACCTCGACCGCGCGGCGCGTCGCCTCCCGCTGCTCCCGCTCGATCTCGGCCAGCCGGCCGCGCCAGAACCGCACCGCCATCGCGAGCACCCCGGCGGCGAGCAGCACGAAGAACGGCGCCGACCAGTTCGGCAGGGAGGCGGCGGTGCCCCGGTAGACGAAGCCGGCGAGGACGGCCGCGGCGCCCAGGCTCGCGACGGCCTGCACGCGGTAGCGGCTGTGGGCGATGGCGCCGAACCCGGCGACCACGCAGGCCAGCACCGTCACCCAGGTCATCCCGTAGCGCAGCGCCCACGCCGCCGTCAGCACCACCCAGAACGCGGCGAGCGGGTACCGGCGCCGGAACGCCAGGGGCAGGGTCGTGAGGACGGTCAGCGTCCAGGAGGGGTGGACGGGCGCCGGGTGCTCCCCGAACCCGGGCGGCGGGACGGGGGCGACGGGCGCGATCGGCCCGCCGAAGTCCGTCCGCTCGGGCTCGTCCCCGCCGCCCGTGTTCGCCACCACGAGCAGCGCCACGGCCGTCATGGCGAGGGCGAGCAGCGCGTCCGCGGCGAGGGCGCGGCGCGACGGGGGCTCTCCCGCCGGCTCGGGCCGGAGCAGGCCGCGCAGCCACCCGCGCCGTTCGCGCGCCGTTCCCGCGTGCATGTCCACATTGTGTCCCCCTCCGCGCGAACCCGGTATCGGCTTCGCGGGCGGGACGCTCGGCCTCGCGGCGTACATCGCGAGGATGACGCCCGGCGGGATCGGCCGCACGGAGTACGGAATGTCGGTGCGGCGGCGGACGCCCCGGACGCCCCGCCGCGCATAGCTTCACGTCCGCTGACACCGGGCGGCCCGCACGCCGCCCGCACGCGGAGGGCGGGAGCCTCATGGGACATGTGATCGAGCTGGACGGCGCGGCGAAGGCCTACGACGGCGCGGGCGCGCCGGCGCTCGGGCCGCTGTCGCTGGACGTGGCGGAGGGCGAGGCGCTCGCGGTCGTCGGGCCGTCGGGCAGCGGGAAGTCCACGCTGCTGAACCTGGTCGCCGGGCTGGACCGGCCGACCGCCGGGGCGGTTACGGTGGACGGGCGGCGCGTCGACCGGCTCGGCGAGGCGGCGCTCGCCCGGTTCCGGCGGGAGCGGATCGGGTTCGTGTTCCAGTTCTTCAACCTGCTCGACGACCTCACCGTGGCCGACAACGTCCGGCTGCCCGCGCAGCTGGCGGGGATGCCGCGCCGGAAGGCCGCGGACCGCGCCGCCGAGCTGCTGGAGATCCTCGGCGTGGCCGGGCACGCGGGCGCCTACCCGGGACGGCTGTCGGGCGGGGAGCGGCAGCGCGTCGCGGTGGCGCGCGCGCTGGTGAACCGTCCGGCGCTGCTGCTGGCCGACGAGCCGACGGGCGCGCTGGACACCGCGTCCGGCCACGACGTGCGCGAGCTGCTCGCCGAGGTGCACCGGGGCGGGCAGACGATCGTGCTGGTCACCCATGACATGGCGCTGGCCCGGTCGCTCGCGAGCCGGACGGTCACGCTGGTCGACGGCGCGATCGCGGCCGACGAGCGGGCGGGGGCGGCCCGATGAGCGCGCGCCTCATCGGGTCGGCGCTCGGCCGGGTGGTGCGGTCGGGCGTCGGGCGGCGGCGCGTCCAGACGCTGGTGGTCGCGCTCGCCACGCTGATGTCGGTGGCGTCGGCGGTCGTCGCCGGCTCGCTGGTCGTCGCCTCGTCGGCGCCGTTCGACCACGCGTTCGCGCGGGACCGCGGCGCGCACCTGACCGCGCAGATCGACGCCGGGAAGGCCACGGCGGCGCAGGCGGCGACGACCGCGCGGCTGCCGGGCGTCACGGCGAGCGCCGGGCCGTTCCCGGTCGCGGTCGTCTCGCTCACGGCGCGGGGCGGGGGGCACCTGCCCGAGCTGACCGTGGCCGGGCGCTCCTCCCCCGGCGGCCCGGTGGACCGGCTGGAGATCACGGCGGGCCGGTGGCCGTCCGGCCCGGACGAGATCATGATGCCGCCGCAGGTCCCGCCGGACGCGGGCGTCGGGTCGACGCTGACGGCGCCCGACGGGCGGACCCTGAAGGTCGTCGGGCAGGCCCGGTCGGTCACCGGCTCGGCCGACGCGTGGACGACCCCGGCCGGCGCGGCCGCGCTCCGCACGGGGAAGGCGCCCGCGACGACGCAGATGCTGTACCGGTTCTCGGGGTCGCCCGCGAAGTCCGCGCTGGCCGCCGACCGCGCGAAGGTGGCGGCGGCCCTGCCGAAGGGCGCGCTCGCCGGGACCCAGTCGTACCTGGACGCCAAGTACGTCGCCGACCGGGAGGCGGCCACGTTCGTGCCGTTCCTGATGGCGTTCGGCGCGCTCGGCCTGGGGATGGCGGTCATCGTCGTCGCCGGCGTGGTCGGCGGCATGGTCGGGGCGAACCTGCGCCGGATCGGGATCCTGAAGGCCATCGGCTGCACGCCCGCGGAGGTCGTCCGCGCCTATGTCGCGCAGGCGCTCGTCCCGGCCGCCGCCGGCACCCTGCTGGGCGTGGTGCTCGGCAACCTCATCGCGTACCCGCTGCTCGGGGACGTCCAGCAGGTGTACGGGACGAGCGGCCTCGCGGTCGCCTGGTGGGTGGACGCCGCCGTCGCGGCGGGCGCCCTGCTGGTCGTGGCGGCCGCCGCCCTCGTCCCGGCGCTGCGGGCGGGACGGCTGCGGACCGTCGAGGCGATCGCGGTCGGCCGCGCGCCGGGCACGGGACGCGGCCGGCGGGCGCAGCGGATCGCCGGGCGGCTGCCGCTGCCGCGCGCGGTGACGCTCGGGCTGGGGACCCCGTTCGCGCGTCCCGTCCGGTCGGCGTCGATGCTCGCGGCCGTGCTGTTCGGGACCGCCGCCGCGACGTTCGCGATCGGCCTCGCGGCGTCGCTGAACGCCATCGGCGCCGCCCGCGACCCCGCCGGGTCCGCCGCCGTCAGCGTGATGGGCGGAGGACCCGCTCCGCAGGGACCGGGACCGGCGCCCGGGCAGGCACCGCCCCCCGGGCGGCCCCAGGCGCCGGGACTCGGGGAAGGGCCGCCTTCGTTGGACGGCGCGAAGGTGGGGGCCGCGATCTCCGCCCAGCCCGGCACGGCGTCGTTCTACGGAGTGCGCGGGGCGCAGGCGACCGTGACGGGCGTCGTCGGAGCGGTCGAGCTGCGGCTCTACCAGGACGATCTCCGGGCGGCGGCGTACGAGATCATCGCCGGGCACTGGATCACCGGTCCCGGCCAGGCCGTGGTGCCGACGCACTTCCTCGACGTGACCGGCCACCGCGTCGGCGACACGATCACCGTGCTGGACCAGGGCGCCGCGGTGCGCCTGCGGATCGTGGGCGAGGCGTTCGACCTGCAGAACAACGGGATGCGCGTGCACGCCGCCGCCTCCTCGTTCGCCGGGGTCGAGGGCCGGGACGCGGCCGACGAGTACCTCGTCCGGCTGAAGCCGGGGGTCTCGACGGCGTCCTACCTCAGCGGGCTGAACCGCGCGCTCAAGCCGCTCGGGGCGCAGGGGACGGCGGCCGACGACGACGTCAGCAGCGTGATCGTCGTGCTGGACTCGCTGGCCGGGCTGCTCACGCTGATGCTGGTCACCGTCGCGGGGCTCGGCGTGCTCAACGCGGTCGTCCTGGACACCCGGGAGCGCGTGCACGACCTCGGCGTCTGCAAGGCGATCGGGATGTCGCCGCGGCAGACCGTCGCGATGGTGCTCGCCTCCGTCGCGGGCCTGGGCGCGGTCGGCGGGCTCGCGGGCCTGCCGGTGGGCGTCGCCCTGCACCACCTGGTGATGCCGCTGATGGGGGACGCGGCGGGCACCCGGCTGACCGCGCACATGGTCGCGGTGTACCGCGTCCCGCTGCTGGCCCCGCTCGCGCTCGGCGGCATCGCCATCGCGGTCCTGGGCGCGCTCCTCCCGGCGGGCTGGGCCGCGAAGGCCCGCACCGCCACCGCCCTGCGCACCGAGTGACCCGTTGACGTGCGGCGAGTCGCCGTCATGAGCGGCCTCATGACGGCGACTCGCCGACGTCACAGCGGGCGGGTGTCCGATGGTGATCCGCTATATCCGCGGGTAGCGGCCGCGGACCGGCTCGCCCGGCCACAGCGGGCGGGTGAACGGCTCCGCCGCCACCAGCCCGGCCAGCAGCACCGGCCCGAGCGCGAGGCTGAACAGCACGTCGGTCAGCCAGTGCTCGTCGGCGGCGGTCAGCGCCGCCCCGGTGAGGAACCCGGTGACCAGCGCGAAGTCGCGCCGGCCGCGCGCCGTCACCCACCGGTCGAGGACCGGGACCACGACGGTCAGCAGCTCGATCCCGACCCAGACGAGCAGGAACCCGTTCAGCGTGTGCCCCGACGGGTACGCGTCGCCGTGCTTCCACAGCACGTCGGTGCCGCCGGCCGGGTACGTCCGCGGGATCACCGACTTCGCGCCCTCCTGGAGCAGCGACAGCAGGAGCACCACCACGATCGGCACCAGCACGGGACGCAGCGACCGCGCCCGGACCGCCCCGAGGACCGCCAGCGGGACGAGGACGAACCCCGCGATGACGCCCCGCTGCCCGAGCTGGGTGAACACGTGGACCGCCGACATCCACCCGCCCCGGACGTTCGCGTCGCAGAAGGTGTGGACCCTCCAGTCGAGGCGGCGGAGCGGGCCGTCCGCGAGCACGTCCGCCGTGACGCCCGCCATGACCGCGACCGCCAGGACGTACCAGCCCCACGACCGTCGGCGCATACGGATGGTCTTCCCCGCTCACACCCCGTGACGCATGGGGTACGGAGCCATAACCGGGACGGGCGGGCATGGGCGCCCGGCACATTTCCCGGCCGGCCCGGATCGGTTTGACTTCCGGATGGGCGCCCCTCCTTCCCGATCCCCACCCCGTTCCACCGATCCGGGAGAGCCCTTCATGCATCGACGATCCCCGCGCGTCCTGCGGCGCCTCACGAGACGGCTCGCGTCGTCCGCCGCCTTCGCGCTCCTCGCCGCCGCGTCCGGCATGGCCGGCGTGGCCGGGCTGGCCGCCACCGCCGCGCCCGCTCACGCCGACAGCGGCACCTACCAGCAGGTCACCGGCTTCGGGTCGAATCCCGGGAACCTGCAGATGTACGAGTACGTGCCGGCCGGACTGCCGTCCGGCGCCCCGCTCGTGGTGGCCCTGCACGGCTGCACGCAGAGCGCCGACGACTACTACGACCATTCCGGCTGGCCCAAGTACGCCGACCTGTGGAAGTTCGCCGTGGTGTTCCCGCAGACCACCACGTCCAACAACATCCAGAAGTGCTTCCAGTGGTTCGATCCCGCGAAGGACGCGCGCGGCGGCACCGAGGCGGCGTCGATCGTCCAGATGGTGTCCAGCGCCGAGCAGCGGCACGGCTCGGACCCGCACCGGGTGTTCGTGACCGGCCTGTCCGCGGGCGGCGGGATGACGGCGGACCTGCTCGCCGCCTACCCGGACGTGTTCGCCGGCGGCGCGGTCGACTCGGGCCTCCCCGCGCAGTGCGCCACGAGCCTCGTCGCCGCCTCCGGCTGCCAGATGAACAACCAGAACCTGACGCCCGCGCAATGGGGCGACAAGGTCCGGAACTCCTATCCGGGATACACCGGCCCGTGGCCGCGCGTCGCCGTCTGGCAAGGCACCTCCGACTACACGGTCTATCCGGTGAACGCCACGGAACTGCGCGACCAGTGGACGAACGTCTGGGGCATCTCGCAGACGCCGTCGAGCACGCAGAGCCTGCCGGGCGGCACGACGCAGAGCCTCTACAACGACGCGAACGGGAAACCGGCCGTCGAGGTGTACTCCATCTCCGGGATGGGCCACGGCCTCGCCGTCGACCCGGGGACGGGCGCCGACCAGTGCGGCAGCACGGGCGCGTACTTCCTCGACACCATCTGCTCCACGTCGTACACGGCGAAGTTCTGGGGCCTCGACGGCTCGACCGGAACCGACCCCGGCGACCCGGGCGATCCCGGTGACCCGGGCGGCGGGACGCCCCAGTGCTTCACCGCGACGAACTACGCGCAGGTCGTGGCCGGACGGGCGCACACCAGCGGCGGCTACACGTACGCGAACGGCTCGAACCAGAACATGGGCCTCTACAACGTGTTCGTGACGCACACGCTGAAGGAGACGTCCGCGAACTACTACGTCATCGCCGATTCCGGCTGCTGACGCGGGAGGCCGGGCCGCCGCGGGCGGCCCGGCCCGTCCCGGTCACGGCGTGATGACGAGCTTCCCGCGCGTGTGGCCGCCGCGGCTCTCGTCGAACGCGGCGCCGACCTCGTCGAGGGAGAACGTCCCGGCGACGTCGACGCGCAGCGCGCCGCGGTCGGCCATGGCGGCGAGGCCGGCGAGCTTGGCGCCGTCCGGGCGCACCCAGATCCAGTGGCCGCCGTGCTGCTCCACGCCGCTGTCGGCGACGGACACGTGCCGCCCGCCCTCCGCGAGGACGGCGAGCGTCACGTCCAGCTGCCCGCCCACGAAGTCGGCGACCGCCGTGACACCGTCCGGCGCGAGGTCGCGGATCCGCTCCACCAGCCCGTCCCCGTAGGAGACCGGTTCGGCGCCGAGCTCGCGCAGGTAGTCGTGGTTCGCCTCGGACGCGGTGCCGATGACGCGGGCGCCCCGGTCGACGCCGATCTGCACCGCGAGGCCCCCCACTCCCCCGGACGCCGCGTGCACCAGCAGCACGTCGCCCTTGCCGGCCTCCAGGCGGTCGAGCGCGCGCTGCGCGGTCATCCCGGCGAGCGGCAGCCCGCCCGCCTGCTCCCAGCCGAGAGCGGCGGGCCTGCGCGCGCAGTGCACGGCCGGAACCGCGACGTACTGCGCGAACGTCCCGGCGTGCACGACGTTCTTGCGGGCGTAGGCCATGACCTCGTCGCCCGGCGCGAACTCCGGGGTGTCCGGCCCGAGCCTCCGGACGACCCCGGCGACGTCCCAGCCGGGGATCACCGGGAACACGGCGTCCATCATCCCGTCGAGGCCGCCGGCCATGACCTTCCAGTCGACCGGGTTGACGCCCGCCGCCCGCACCTCGATCAGCACCTCGCTCGGGCCGAGCTTGGGGTCGGGGGCCTCGCCGACGGTGAGGCGGGAGTTGTCGGAGGCATAGGAGTCGTAGGTGACGGCACGCATGTCCCTCAGCCTGCCTCCGGTCCCGCCCGCTAAACCCGCTGCGCACTCGCCTCGCCCGACCCATCGCCCGACGCGTCGCCGGACGCCTCACCGGAAGGCGGCGCGGGGCGCGCCCGCAGCGAGGGCGCCAGGGCCAGCGTCACCGCGACCGACGCCGCCGCCATCAGCGCCATCCCCGTCGCGGGCGAGGTGAGCTGGGCGGCCCCGCCGGCGAGCGTGGCGCCGATGCCCTGCATGCCGAGCATCCCGGACGAGTGCAGGCCGAGGGCGTGGCCGCTCAGATCGTCCGGGGTCAGCTCCAGCAGCCGCTCCTGGAGCAGCAGGGTCGCGCAGTACCCGACGCTCGCCACGGTGATCGCGGCGACCGCGACGGGCAGCGGCGGGCGCAGCGCGAAGACAAGGTAGGGGGCGGCGAGCACCAGCCGCATCGGCGCGTCCAGGCGCCGGCGCCAGCCCGCCGGGACGAACCGTCCTGCCAGCGTGTCCCCGGCGAGCATCCCGGCCGCGCCGGCCGCCAGCAGCAGCCCCGCGTGCCCCGGCGCGTACGGGACGAACAGCGACTCGCAGCCGACGATCAGCCCGTTCGGGACCCACAGCGCGAGGTAGACGGCCCGGCGCCGCGGCGACGAGAACAGCCGGACGTTGTTGCGCCACGTCTCGCCCGCCGTCGCCCGCCCCGTGGCGCGCGGTCGACGGGCGCTCAGCCCGAACCGGCCGGCGGCCGCCGCGGCGAGGTACAGCGCCGCCCCGGCCAGCAGCGTCCCGCGCGGCGACAGCGCGGCGACCATGACGCCGCCGGCCGCGAACCCCGCGATCTGCATCAGGCCGACCGACATGTTGAGCACCGACCGGCCGAGCACGTAGCCCTCCCGGTCGAGGATCTCGTTCAGCAGGCCGTACCGCACCCCGCCGCCGACCGCGCTCGCCGCCCCGAGCACGAGGACGATCGCGAACACGCCCCAGACGGGCAGCCCCGGGACGGCCTGGACGGCGGTACCGGCGGCGAACAGCAGCGACAGGCCGGTGAGCGCGGCACGCGGCGGCAGCCGGTCGGCCGCCGACAGCAGTGCCAGCGCGCCCGCCAGCTGGGCGAGCGCCGGGCCGAACATCGCCAGCGACGACAGCAGCGGCGAGCCGGTCCGGGCGTAGACGAGCGTGCCGAGCGCGAGGCCGCTCACCGTCTGCGCCGCGACGTTGCCCGCCGACGCCAGGAACAGCGGCGCGAACTCGGGCGTGCGGAACAGTTCCCGGTAGGTGCGCATGATCGGAGTCTCCGGGGCGCTCCGCCGCGCCGGTTACTCTTTCGCAGGGAGGCGAAACCATTGGGCTGGTGGGAGATCAACGCGGACACCCTCGCCGGGAGCCGGTTCGCCGTCTCGCCGCTCGCGGAGGCCACCGCCTGCCTGAAGGCGCTGCGCTGGGAGCGGCCCGCGAACCCGGCCGAGCGCGCCTGGCTGGCCGCCCACCTGCCCGCCTACCGCGCCCGGACGGCCGCCGATCCCGTCGCGGCGCTGCTCGTCCGGGCCATGTTCGCCCCCACGTGGAACGCCGACTTCGTCACGACCACGCCGGCCGGCGGGTCCGAGGCGTCCTTCGACGCGGAGCTGGAGCGGATGCGGTCCACGCCGCCCGACGTCGCCCGCGAGGACCTCGCCGTGGCGCTGGGCGGCCGCCTCCCCGCCGCGCTCGACCGCGACGACCTGCCGGACCGCGCCGCCGACCTGATCGCGTGGGTGTGGACGGAGACGGTCCGGCCGGACTGGCCCCGGCGCCGCCGGATCTTCGAGGCCGACATCGTGGCCCGCGCCGCGCACCTGAGCCGGGGCGGGTGGACCGCCGCACTCGCCGACATGCGCCCGGGCCTGCGCTGGCTCGGCGCGAACCGGCTGCAGATCAACGCCCACGACAACCCGCCCCGCGCCCTGTCGGGGGAACGGCTGGTGTTCGTGCCGGTCACGGTCGGCGAGACCTGGTCATCCTGGAACCGGGCGCGGTCCCGGTACGCCATCGTCTATCCGTGCTCGGGGGTGCTGGCCGGCGCGGGCGCCGTCCCGTCGCCGGGCGCGCTGGGCGCGCTGCTCGGTCCGGTGCGCGCGTCCGTCCTGCTCCTGCTGGACGCGCCGAAGAGCACCACGCAGCTGGTCGCGCTGACCGGCCGGGGCCTCGGCTCGGTCGGCCGGCATCTGAAGATCCTGCTGGACGCGCGGCTCGTCGAGCGGCGCCGCGCCTCGCGCTCGGTCCTGTACTACCGGACGGAGGCGGGCGAGGCCCTCGTCGCCGCCCAGCCCGACGCACGCCAGCACGACACGGCGCCCCAGCACGGCGCGGCGGGCCAGCACGGCGCGGCGGGCCAGCACGGCGCGGCGGCCGGGGTCAGCAGCGGGCCGTCGTCAGCTTGATCTTCCCGGCCCGATCCCAGTCCGCGCCGGCGATCGCGGTGCCCGCCACGACGCACGCGGTCTCGGCGCCGGACCGGTCGTAGACCCTGGCGGCGGCGCCGCCCGCCTGCTCGTTGACGACCCTTCCCCGGCCATGCCAATTGCTCAGCCCGTAGGTGCCGTACCGGTAGAAGTCGAAGACATGATATTTACCGCCATAAGCGACGGTGGCGCACACATGACCGGGACGGCATTTCGGAATATCGCCCGCATTCCCGTAATATTTCGCCGGGACGGACGGGAAGGTGGCCGGGGCGGCCGGCGCCGCAGGCGCGTCCACCGGCGAGGCGGCCCCCATGGCCGCGGTCATGGTCGCGACCAGGCCCGCACCTGCGGCCATGGCGGCTCCGGCCCCGGACCGCCCGCGCCGGACGGCCCCACGAAATACCCTCACGAATTTCCCGCCTTCATCTTCACGCGAGCCCACGGGGCCCGGCAGCGCTTTCCACTCGTCACGAGCGATCGACATCGGTGACTATAAAGGCGTGCGGCACGATCCACAAAAGCAACGCAAGGCGTTCGCCATGGCGCCGGAAACTCGACTTCACTTTTCTCGGAAAAGAGATGTCCGTAATCGGCGGGCGGAGGTCAGGTGGCCGCGGCGGCGCGGTCGAAGCGGCGGATCAGCTCGATCGCCGCGTCGATGACCTCCTGGGCCTCGGCCTCGTCCTCACTGGTGGCGACCTCGCGTCCGGCCTCGCCGATGACGGTGGTGAGGACGGCGACGGTGAGGCGGTCGATGGGCTCGCCGCCGAGCGCGAGCAGCACGGCGTTCTGCCGGACCCAGTCGCGGCGGCGGGTGCGGCGCATCAGGTCGAAGCCGGGCGGGCCGTCGCCGTCCATGAACAGCCGGGCGAGGTCGCGGCGCTCCCACGAGCCGGCGAGGAACGCGCGGGCGCCCGCGATGAACAGCTCGACCGGGTCGTCGACGCCGGCGGCCTTGGCCTCGGCGACGCTCGCGGTCGCGGACTTCTCGTGCGCGCCCTCATGCTCCTCCCACAGGGCGAGGAACAGCTCGGTCTTGCCGCCGAAGTGGTGGTAGAGGCTGCCGACGCTGGACCCGGCGCGCTCGACGACCTCGGAGATCGCGGCGTCGGCGAACCCGTGCGCGCAGAACACCTCGCGCGCGGCCTCGAGCATGGTGCGGCGCGTCTGGGCGGTGCGGCTCCATTCCCATCCGCCCCTGCCGCTCGGCTTGCGGGCCATCGGTCCCCCGTCCGGTGCGGCGGCCGCCGTCCGGCCGTCGTTGAAACAGATTCTAGAAAGCGCGCGGGACGTCTTGACGCCGGGACCGCCCCGTGCGCAGCCTAGAACCAATTCCTAGAAATAGATTCTAGGATTGATCGGAGGACCGGTCCATGGACTTCTCGCTGAGCGCCGAGGAACGTCAGATCCGCGACACCGTCCGCTCCTTCGTCGAGAAGGAGGTCATGCCACTCGAACCCGAGGTGCTGCGCAACGAGCGCGCCGGGCGCCCCGGGCTCGACCCCCGGGTGCTGCGCGACCTGCGCGACAAGGCCCGCCGGTCGGGGTTCTGGGGGATCAACACGCCCGAGGAGTACGGCGGCGCCGCGCTCGGCCCGCTGATGTCGGCCATCATCGCGATGGAGACGGGCCGGACGTTCGTCCCGTTCAGCTTCGGCGGGACCGCCGACAACATCCTGTACGCCTGCGACGAGGCGCAGAAGCGCGCCTACCTGATCCCGACGATCGAGGGCGAGCGGCGGTCCTGCTTCGCCATCACCGAGCCGGGCGCCGGGTCGGACGCGCGTAGCATCCGCACCCGCGCCGTACGCGACGGCGACGACTGGGTCATCAACGGCGAGAAGACGTTCATCACCGGCGGCAACGAGGCCGACTTCGTCATGGTGTTCGCCGTCACCGACCCCGATCTCGGCGCCGACGGCGGCGTGACCTGCTTCCTCGTCGACCGGGACATGGGCTGGAAGTCCGAGCCGATCCCGACCATGGGCGAGTGGGGGCCGGCGTCGCTGGTGTTCGAGGACGTCCGGGTGCCCGGCGCCAACGTCCTCGGCGAGGTCGGCAAGGGCTTCGAGCTGGCGATGCGGTGGATCGGCCAGGGCCGCTACATGATCCCGGCGCGGGCGATCGGCGCGGCGGAGCGGATGCTGCAGATGGCGGTCGACTACGCCAAGGTCCGCGTGTCCATGGGCCATCCCATCGCCGACTACCAGGCCATCCAGTGGATGATCGCCGACTCGCAGGTGGAGATCGAGGCGGCGAAGTGGCTGACGCTGTACGCGGCGTGGCGGGTGCGGGAGGGCCTGGACGCGCGGCACGCCTCGTCCATCGCCAAGCTGAACGGCGCGACGATGGCGAACCGCGTCGTGGACCGGGTGCTCCAGATCCACGGCGGCATGGGGTACACCAAGGAGCTGCCGATCGAGCGCTGGTACCGGGAGCTGCGGCTGCTGCGGATCTTCGAGGGCACCGACGAGATCCAGCGCCGGACCATCGCCCGCAACCTGCTCAAGGGCCACGTCCGCCTCGGCCTCGTCGGGGAGTGAGATGGGCTCTCGCGATCCGCGGGCGGGGGTCCGCGCGCTGTTCAACCCGGGGTCGATCGCGCTGGTCGGCGCGAGCGACAAGTCCGGCTGGTCGGCGAGCACGTTCGGGAACCTGCGGGCGCACGGGTTCGGCGGGCCGGTGCACCTGGTCAACCCGCGCGGAGGGCTCGTCCACGGCCACCCCGCGCACCCGAGCCTGGCGGAGCTGCCCGGCCCGGTCGACCTGGCGTACGTGATGGTGCCGACCCGCGCCGTGCTGCCGGTGCTGCGGGACGGCGCCGCGGCCGGGATCCGGAACTACGTCGTGCTGACCGCCGGGTTCGGCGAGGCGGGCGCGGACGGCGCGCGGCTGGAGGCGGAGGTCGTCGCGTTCGCGCGGGAGGCGGGGCTGACCGTCCTCGGCCCGAACGGCAACGGCTACATCAACGCCGCCGCCGGCATCACCCCCTACGGCCTGCCGATCCCGCCGCCGCTGCTGCGCGGCCCGGTGGGCGTGGTGCTGCAGAGCGGCGCGCTGGCCAGTTCGGTGCTGGCGTTCTCCCAGGCCCGCAACATCGGGCTCAGCCTGCTCACCTCGATGGGCAACGAGTCGCTGGTCACCGTCCCCGACGTGATCGACTACCTGGTGGACGACCCCGCGACGAGGGTCATCGCGCTGTTCCTGGAGTCGGTGCGGGACCCGGACGCGTTCGCGCGCGCGGCGCGGCGGGCCCTGGAGGCGGGCAAGCCCGTCGTCGCGCTGAAGATCGGGCGCAGCCGGCTGGCGTCGCGCACCGCGCGGGCCCACACAGGCGCGCTCGTCGGCGACGACGCGGTGGTGGGCGCGGCGTTCCGGCGGCTCGGCGTCGTCCGGGTCCGGTCGCTGGAGGATCTGATCGTCACCGCCGGGCTGCTCGCGTCCGCCGGGCCGCTGCCGGGGCCCCGGATCGGCGTGGTCACCCCGTCCGGCGGCGCGTCGGAGATCATCGCGGACCGGGCCGAGGACGAGGGCCTCGACCTTCCGCCGTTCGCGCCCTCGACGGTGGAGGCGCTCGCGGAGATCCTGCCGCCGTTCGCGACCGTGCAGAACCCCCTCGACGTCACCGGGTACGTGCTGATCGACCGGACGCTCCTCGGCCGCGCGCTGGACGTCGTCGCCGCCGATCCCGGCATCGACGCGGTGATGCTGCTGACCGACCTGCCCCGGTTCGCTCCGCCTGACCCGTCGGTGCCGATGGCGACGTTCGCGGCGCACGCCCGGCGGATCGCCGCGTCGCCGCGTCCGATCGTGGTGGTCGGGAACACGCTCACCGACGTGTCGGAGTTCGGGCGCTCGGTGCAACAGAAGACCGGGTTCCCGCACGTCGTCGGCGGGATCGAGCACGGCGTGCACGCCATCGGCGCGGCCGTGCGCTGGTCGGCCGGACGGGAGCGCGCGCTCGCGCGACGCACCGAGGCCGGCGAACCCGTCGCCGTGGACGGCGCCGCCGGCGCGACCGGCGTGTGGGCCGAGCACCGCGCCGCGGCCCTCCTCGCCGGCGCGGGGCTGCCCGTGGTGCCGTCCGCGCTGGTCGACGGGGAGGACGCGGCGGTCGCGGCGGCGGACCGGTTCGGCTACCCGGTCGTCCTCAAGGCCGCGGCGGACGGCCTCGCGCACAAGAGCGACATCGGCGGCGTCCGCCTCGGCCTCGCCGGGCCGGACGCCGTCCGCGCCGCGTACCGCGAGGTGATGGCCGCGCTCGCCGGCCGCGACGGCGCCGGCGCGCTCGTCCAGCCGCAGCGGTCGGGCGGCGTGGAACTGCTCGCCGGGATCGTCCGCGACCCGGCCTGGGGCCTCACCCTCGCGGTCGGCCTCGGCGGCGTGTGGGTGGAGGCGCTGCGCGACTCCGCGCTGCGCCTGCTGCCGGTGGACGCGCGGGACGTCCGGGAGGCGCTCGGCGAGCTGCGCGGCGCCGCGCTGCTCGACGGCGCGCGCGGCACGAAGCCCGCCGACCTCGACGCCGTCGCCGGCGTCGTCGCCCGCGTCGCCGCGCTCGCCGCGTCCCTCGGCGACCGCCTCGAATCGCTGGAGATCAACCCGCTCCGCGTCGACGGCGCCGAGGTCGAGATCCTCGACGCCCTCGTCACCTGGACCTGAGACGCGGATCTGCGGCGTGCCGCCCCGATGACGGCCGGCCGAGGGACGGCACGCCGCGGCTCAGCGGTGGGAGGCCAGGACGAGGACGGCGGCGGACATGAACATGCCGCCGTTGCCGAGCACCACGCTGACCTCCGCGTCCGGGACCTGCGCGGCGGCCTCCTTGCGGAGCTGGCGGACGGCCTCCTGGATCGCGAACATCCCGTACATGCCGGTGTGGGTGTAGGACAGGCCGCCGCCGTTGGTGTTCAGCGGGAGGCGGCCGCCGGGCGAGGTGTGGCCTTCGGCGATGAACGCGCCCGCCTCGCCGCGCCCGACGAAGCCCATGTCCTCCAGCCCGTAGATCGGCAGGTGCGCGAACGCGTCGTAGATCATCAGGTGGTCGACGTCGCCGTGCCCGACGCCCGCCTCGGCGAACGCGGCGCGCGACGCCCGCCGGAACGCGGCCGAGCTGGTCAGGTCGGCCATCTGGGAGATGACCGGCGACTCGGCGGACTCCCCCGCGCCCAGCAGGTGGACGAGCGGGCGGCGGGTGCCGAGCGCGCGGGCGCGGTCCTCGGACGTGACGACGAGCGCGCCGCCGCCGTCGGTCACCAGGCAGCACTCCAGCAGGTGGAACGGGTAGGCGACCATCCGGGACGCGAGGACGTCCTCGACGGTGATCGGGTCGCGGTACATCGCGCGCGGGTTGAGGTTCGCCCAGCGGCGCTGCGCGACGGGCACCTCGGCGAGCTGCTCGTGCGTGAGGCCGGTCTCCTTCATGTACCGCAGCGCGGTGAGGGTGAAGGCGGACGTCGGGCCGAACTCGCCGTACGGGGCCTCGAACTGGCCGCTCAGCGAGTCGGGGGTGCGGGCGTAGCGGGGCGCGCCGACGCGCGAGCGGCCCGACTCGCCGTGCGTGACGAGGACGGTGCCGCACATCCCGGCGCGGATCGCGGCGGCGGCGTGCCGGACGTGGAACAGGAACGACGAGCCGCCGACCTGCGTCCCGTCGAGCCAGGCGGGCTCGATCCCGAGCGAATGCGCGATCTCCACCGGGCCGGGGGTGCCGACGGTCGCGACGCCGTCGATGTCGTCCTTGGTGAGCCCGGCGTCGGCGAGGGCGTTGCGGGCGGCCTCCAGGTGCAGCTGCCGGGTGGAGCGGTCGGGCAGCCGGCCGATCCCGTCGGTCTCCGCGGCTCCGGCGATGACGATGTTCACCGGGCCTCCGCGGGGGCGAAGAGCGGGAGGCGCACGTCGCCGCGCTGCTCGAAGACGACGCGGAGCGGCAGGTCGAGGGGCAGGTGGTCGGGGTCGGCGGGCACGCCGACGAGGTTGCTCATCATCCGGACGCCCTCCTCGAGTTCCACGATGGCGATGACGTAGGGCGCCTCGTCCTCGAAGCCGGGCGCCGGACGATGGTTGATCACGTACGAGTGGAGGGTGGCGCGCCCGGTGGCGGTCACCCAGGCGACGTCGCCGGAGCCGCAGTGGGGGCAGCTCGGACGGGGATAGAAGAAGTGCCGGCCGCAGCCGCGGCAGCGCTGGACGCGCAGCTCCCCGGCGGCGGTGCCGTCCCAGAACGGCCGGGTGTCGGGGGTGGGTCGCGGGACGGGCTTGGAGGCCGCGGGCCTGGAGGCGGTGGACATCGCCCTCCTCGAAATAGTTCTAGATCGAGATTCTAGAACTTAGCTCTGGAAAATTTAAGGACCCGAACCTAGAGTTCGCTTCAAGAACCACCGGGCCCGAAAGCCCCCCGCCGGGACAACCGGAAAGAGGTGCCATGACCACCCTCGATCACCCGGCCGCCCCCGAGCCCAGAGCCGCGATCGACCGCCTCTGGAAGCGCGACCTCGACCGCTACCCCGACACCGGCCCCCGCGTGTGGTACCTCGCGGTGGTCGTCCTCGCCACGATCGTCCTCTACTGCGAGCAGTACGTGACCGGCGGCGTGGCGCCGCTGGTGCTCGCCCACTTCGAGATGTCGTTCCTCTTCTACGTCAACGCGCTGGTCATCGGGGGCCTGGTCGGCGCGTTCGGCGCCCTCGCCGCCGGACTCTGCGACAAATGGGGGCGCGCCAACCTGGTCGCCTACGGGCTCGGCGTCACCGGGGTGCTGACGCTGCTGCTCCCCTCCATGCCGAACAAGTGGGCGTTCGTCATCCTGCTGACGGTCATCGGGATGGTCGAGGGCGTGATCCTGGTGGCCACGCCCGCCCTGGTCCGGGACTTCTCCCCGCAGCTCGGCCGCGCGTCCGCGATGGGCTTCTGGACGCTCGGCCCGGTCGTGGCGAGCCTCATCGTCAGCTTCGTCGCGAACCGGACGCTGGAGCGGCTCGACAACAGCTGGGCCAGCCAGTACTACATCATGGGCGCGTTCGGGCTCGTCGTGTTCGCGATCGCGCTCGGCGGCCTGCGGGAGCTGAACCCCGGCCTGCGCAGCCAGGTCATGGTCAGCGCCGGGGACCGCGCGAAGGTGGAGGCGCGCGCGGCGCAGGCCGAGGCGAGCGCCGACCTCGGCCGGCCGTGGGCGCAGATGCTCAAGTTCGACGTCCTCGCCCCGGCGATCGGGATCTCGATCTTCCTGATCATCTACTACACCGCGGTCGGGTTCTTCACCATCTACCTGACCACCACGTTCGGGTTCACCACGTCCCGCGCCAACGGCATCAACACCTGGTACTGGGCGATGGACGCGATCGCGCTGGTGGTCGTCGGGCTCGTGTCCGACCGGCTGCGGGTGCGCAAGCCGTTCATGGCCGGCGGCACCGTCCTCGCGGTCGTCATGACGTACGTGTTCCTGACCCGCGCGACCCATCCGCACACGAGCTTCGCGGCGCTCGCGACCATCGTCAGCCTGCTGGCGGTCGGCCTCGCCATCGCGTACGCGCCGTGGATGGCCGCGTTCACCGAGACGATCGAGCGGCGCAACCCGGCGCTGATGGCGCACGGGCTGGCCGTCTGGGGCTGGACGACGCGGATCGCGGTCGCCGGCTCGGTGTTCGCGCTGCAGTACGTGGTGAGCAGCGCGAACACCCTGGTCAGCGCCCCCGAGAAGCTCGCGGAGGCGAAGGCGGCGCAGCAGGCGGGGCACGCGCCGCCGGCGGGGCTGCTGCACCAGCTCGCCGACATCAAGCAGGCGGCGGCCGACGCCCCGCACCAGTGGCAGCACTGGTGGTGGGTGTGCATCGCCGCCCAGGTGCTGTTCTTCGCGCTGATGCTGCCGCTCGCCGGGCGGTGGAGCCCGCGCGCCGCGAAGGCCGACCTGGAGGCGGCCGAAGCCGGGAAGTAGGAGGTGCCGCGCGGCCGTCCCGCCGGCTTCCGGTCCGCGGGACGGCCGTCAGTGGTGCGCGTGGGCGCGGGCCCACAGGGCCGTCCAGCCGCCCGCGCCGAGCCAGGACGCGGGGACGCGCAGTCCCCGCCCGGCCAGCGCGTCCCAGAAGGAGCCGGTGTCGGCGCCGAGTTCGGCGGCGTCGGGCATCGCGCGCCGCCACGGGCCGTCCTCGTCCTTGAGGGTCGTCGCCGGGTAGCCGGGCACGTGCACCTTGCGCGGCGGAACGACGCCAACGAGCGGGATCTCCGGCGCGGCGCAGGTGACCAGGACGGTCAGCGCGCACAGCAGCGGCTCGGTCGTCCGGTGCCCGACCGCGCGGGCGACGGCCGGTTCGTCCCGCACCGCCAGCCGCCCGATCGCCGCGCGGACGCGCCGCGCGACGAGGTCGAGCGCGTACGGGTCGGCGATCGCGGGCAGCAGGACGAGCCTGCGCAGGGTCTTCGGCAGCGGCGGCTCGCCGAGCAGTAGCGGGAGCCGGTCGTAGCGCTCGCGCAGCGCCGGGTCCAGGCCGGCGAGCGCGGCGGCGAGCGGCCGCGTCCCCGTCGCCTCCCACAGCCGGACCAAGGGGACGGCCCGGGTGTCGAGCGTGCGGCGGACCGCGGCGGTGAGCTGAGCGGACCCGAGCCGGCGCAGCCTGGCGAGCGCCGCGTCCGGCGGGGTCGCGGCGACGGCGGCGAACACCTCCAGGGCCGCGGCGCCGGACGCGTCCCACTCCGCGCGGGCGAGGTCGCCGAGCACCGGCCCGACCTCCTCGACCAGGCGCGGTGCGGCGCGCCGCCGCACCGTCCTGGCGGGCGGGACCTCCTCCGGCACCGGCGCCTCGGGCGGCCGGATGCCGGGAAGCGCGTCCACCCACGCGCGGAACGCGCGGTCCAGCTCCTCGCCGGGCGCCTCGTTGAACCGCGCCGCGATCTCCGAGACCCGCCAGCCGCGCGACTGCGGCCGCAGCGGGCCGACCTCCGCGTTGGCGACGAGGACGCCCTTGCCGTCGTAGAGGCCGAGCAGGGCGACGCGCCCCTCGCGGGCGTCCTCGATGTACCCGGGCCCGGCGATGCAGTTGCCCATGTAGTCCGACCACTCGGCCAGGTCGCGCGCGTTGCGGGCCACCCGCACCCGGACCCCCGCGCCGGGCACGGCCGCCCCGTCGGCGGCGGCCACGGGCGGCGGCACCGCGAAGTCGCCGGTCAGCGCCGCGCGGATCGCCGTTCCGGCGGCCAGCCCGTCGGTGAACGCGGTCCAGGTGCGCGCGCCCTTCGGCGGGGCGCCGCCGAGCTCGACGAGCTGCGCGGCGCCGGACACGGCGAGCGTCACCGAGCCGAGCCGGGGCGTGAGCGGCTCGGGGTCCTCCGGCGGCGGGTCGTGGTCGAACCAGGGGGCGCCGGTCCCGTTCACCGAGCGCGCCGCGTCGTGCCCGTGCAGCCGGGCGAGCGCGTCGATCAGGTCGACGTACCAGAGCAGGTCGCCGGCGAGCTCCTCGCGGTCGCGCAGCGGCCCGCGGTCGCCGAGGAGCGGGCCGGTCCACGGCGGGATGCCGTCCCACTCGGCGGGCGGGCGCGCGTCGCTGTACCCGGCCGCGTCGCGCCAGGCCCCGAGGCCGGTCGCGCCCCAGTCGCGCAGCACGTCGGCGCGGTGCCCGATCATCCGCTCCATCACCGTCTCGACGGTCTCGATGACGAGGAGGGCGAACTCCCGCGCGCGCGTCAGCCGCGGCTTGACGAAGCCGATGAGCCGCGCGTCGACCGGTCCCCCGGCGGACAGCCTGCGGTGGATCTCGCCGGCGTGGACGGTGGGCCGGGAGGGCAGCCCGCCGTCGCGGCGGCGGCCGTCGGCCCACGCGGGGCACTGCTCGACGACGGCGGCGAGGAGGGGCGCGGAGCGCGCCAGGCCCTCCTCGTAGCCGTGGTCGGCGACCGCGACGGCGGTCCTGAGCAGCGCGGTGGCGGCGATCGCGTCCTCGAAGGCCCGGACGAGCTGGTCGCGCCAGTAGCCGTCGGGCGGGATCCACCGCGCGGCGTCGGCGAGCGTCGGCTCGCCGGCGCCCAGCGTCCGCATCATCCAGCCGACGACCAGGTCGTCCTCGTGGCGGGCGCGGCGTTCGCGCAGGTCGGAGAGGCGGTCGCGGCGGCCCTGCGTGGCCATGCGGCGGGCGCGGCGGCGGGCCCGGTCCCGCTGGTCGAGGACCAGCGACCACAGGTCGAGGAGCAGGTCGAGCCGGCGCGGGCGCGGCACCTCCTCGAACGCCCGGCCCAGGTACCCGGCGAGCACGGACGGCGGGCCCGGCACGGCGGTGTCGGGGCCGTCCAGGCCGAGGACGCGCTCCAGCTGCTCGGGCCCGAGGACGTCGCTCGCGGCGGACGCCAGGTGCAGCGCGGCCCAGCGCCCGTCCGCGGCCGCCTTCGCCGCCGCCGCGCCCACCCGCCGAGTGACCGAGGGGCCGAACAGCGCGACGAGGAACCCGGCCCGGTCCCCCAGCCGTCCCGCGTTCTCCGGCCCGAGCGCCCGCAGCGCGGCGAGGACCGCGTCGCGCTGGTCGCCGCGCGCCCCGTCCAGCCGGGCCGACCGGAACCCGGCGCCGAGGTCGACGCCCGCGAGATC
>NZ_JABMCA010000042.1:0-87165 GCF_014706005.1 Actinomadura sp. RB99
CCGGGCGGACCGCCGCCCGCGGGCCCGCCGCCCGGCGGCCCCGGCGCCCCCGGCATGTTCCCCGGCAGCCCGCCGCCCGGCGCGCCCGGAGGTGCGGCGTACTGATGTCCACTCCTGGTATCGGCGCGGACCAGCGAGGGGGAAGGCGGACCGGAGGGTCCTCCGGCACGCTCCGCAAGATCGGGGACGGCGCGGCCAACGTCGCGATCAAGGAGCCCGGCCGCTTCTTCGGCATGTGCCTGGACACGGGGCGGCAGCTGTTCCGCCCGCCCTTCCAGTGGCGCGAGTTCATCGAGCAGGCCTGGTTCATCGTCAGCGTCACCGTCGTCCCCACCATGCTGGTCGCCATCCCGTTCGGCGGCGTGCTGTCGCTGCAGGTGGGCGGGCTCATCCGGCAGCTGGGCGCGCAGTCCTACACCGGTGCGACCGCGGTGGTCGCGATCGTCCGCGAGGCCAGCCCGCTGGTCACCTCGCTGCTGGTCGCGGGCGCCGCGGGGTCGGCGATGTGCGCCGACATCGGCTCCCGCAAGATCCGCGAGGAGATCGACGCCATGGAGGTGCTCGGGATCAACCCGCTGCAGCGCCTCGTGGTGCCGCGCACCCTCGCGTGCGCGTTCGTCGCGCTGTTCCTGAACGGCCTGGTGTCGGTGGTCGGCCTGCTCGGCGGCTACTTCTTCAACGTCGTGCTGCAGGACGGCACGCCGGGCGCCTACCTCGCCTCGTTCAACGCGATCGCGCAGCTGCCCGACCTGGTGCAGGCGGAGATCAAGGCGTTCGTGTTCGGCATCACCGCCGGGCTGGTCGCGGCCTACAAGGGCCTGAACGCCAAGGGCGGCCCGAAGGGCGTCGGCGACGCGGTCAACCAGACCGTGGTCATCACCTTCATGCTGCTGTTCGTCGAGAACTTCATCATCTCGACGCTGTACACCCAGTTCGTCCCGGCGAAGGGCATGTGATGGCGGCCCCAACGAAGGCGGGGAAGGCCGTCAGCCGGGCGATCAGCGGTCCCCTGGACCGGCTGGACGACTTCGGCCACCAGATGTCGTTCTACGTCCGCGCGTTCGCGTGGACGTTCCGGGTGCTGCGCCGGTACCGCGTCGAGGTGCTGCGGCTGCTGGCCGAGGTGAGCCTCGGCACCGGCGGCCTCGCCGTCATCGGCGGCTCGGTGGTCATCGTCGGCTTCATGACGTTCTTCACCGGCAGCCAGGTCGGCCTGGAGGGCTACGAGTCCCTCGACCAGATCGGCACCGCCGCGTTCACCGGTTTCATCGCCTCCTACTTCAACACCCGCGAGATCGCGCCGCTGGTGTCGGCGCTGGCGCTGTCGGCCACGGTCGGCTGCGGTTTCACCGCCCAGCTCGGCGCGATGCGGATCTCCGACGAGATCGACGCGCTCGAGGTGATGGCGGTCCCGTCGATGCCGTTCCTGGTCACCACCCGGATGATCGCGGGGATGGTCGCGGTGATCCCGCTGTACGTGGTGGGCCTGCTGGCCTCCTACGGCGCGACGCGGGTCATCGTGACGATGTTCTACGGCCAGTCGACCGGCACCTACGACCACTACTTCCATCTGTTCCTGCCGCCGCACGACATCTACTGGTCGTTCGGCAAGGTGATCATCTTCTCGGTGCTGGTGATGCTGATCCACTGCTACTACGGCTACAACGCCAGCGGCGGCCCGGCCGGCGTCGGCATCGCGGTCGGCCGCGCGGTGCGCACCAGCATCGTGGTGATCAACGTGGCGGACCTGCTGCTCGGCATGGCCATCTGGGGCACCAGCACCGGCGTCCGGATCGCGGGGTGACGCGGCCATGAGCGAACGCATGCGCTACCGCGTGCTCGGGCTGGCCATGATCCTGGTGATCGTGATGCTGCTGGCGCTGACCGTGGCGTTCTACAACAAGTGGTTCACGCCGGTGACGAACGTGAAGGTCGCGACGGAACGGGCCGGGCTGCAGCTGCTGCCGCACGCGGACGTGAAGGTCCGCGGCATCATCGTCGGCGAGGTCCGCGGCACGCACGTGTCCGGCAGTGGCGCGACGCTCGACCTCGCGCTGGACCCCGGCAAGGCCAAGCTGATCCCGAACAACGTGCAGGCGCGGCTGCTGCCGAAGACGCTGTTCGGCGAGAAGTACGTCGACCTGGAGATCCCGCAGCAGCCGGGCCCGCAGGGCCTGCGCGCCGGCCAGACGATCCAGCAGGACCGCTCCCAGCAGGCCGTCGAGATCAACAAGGTGCTGGACGACCTGCTGCCCGTCCTCCAGGCCGTGAAGCCGGCCGAGCTGAACACCACCCTGAACGCGCTGGCGACCGCGCTGCAGGGGCGCGGCGACCAGATCGGCCAGGACATCGACGAGGCCAACACGCTGCTGCAGAAGATCAACCCGCAGCTGCCGACGCTGGTGCACGACCTGCACAGCCTCGCCGACGTGTCCGACATCTACGACCAGGCCGCGCCGGACCTGCTGCAGACGCTGCGCAACATCAACGTGACCAGCCGGACGATCACCGACAAGAAGGCGACGATCGAGCAGCTGATCCCGGCGACGACCGCGCTCGCGCAGGACGGCGACGCGTTCATGACGCAGAACGCGCCGAAGATCGTCGGCGTGAACATCGCGAGCCGCACCGGGCTGTCGCTGATCGCCCGGTACTCGCCGTCGCTGCCGTGCGTGTTCGCCGGGCTGGTGAAGCTGCGGCCGGAGGCCGAGCGGGTGGCCGGCGGCAACGGGTCCAAGACCTTCAACCTGACCGTCGAGATCGTCAAGCCGCGGCCGGGCTACAAGTACCCGCTGGACCTGCCCGAGGCCAAGGACCAGCGCAACCCGCGCTGCTACGGGCTGCCGAACCCGAAGGTCCCCTCGCCGGACTACCTGGCGCTGGACGGCACCCAGGACGACCTGTGGTGGAAGAACCCCGATGACCCCAACGGCGGCAGCGGCGGGGGCGCGCGCGGGCGCGGCATCTCCGACGTGTTCGTCGACCCGGGCGCGATGAGCGAGAACGACAAGATCAAGAACATCGTGGGGCCGATGACGCGGACCCCGGCCGACGAGGTCTCCGACGTCGCCTCGCTGATGTACGGGCCGCTGCTGCGCGGATCGGTGGTGACGATCAAGTGAGGACGACCAGCGCCGCGATCAAGCTCGGCATCTTCGTGGTGCTCACCGCGCTCGCCACCGGCGTGCTCGCGATGACGATCTCCAACGCCCGGTTCGGGCCGTCCCGCGAGTACAAGGCGATCTTCACCGACGCGACCGGGCTGCTCGACAACGACGACGTGCGCGTGGCGGGCGTCCGGGTCGGCCAGGTGAAGAGCGTCAAGCTGTACCACGGCAACCAGGCCCAGGTGACGTTCAGCATCCAGAAGAGCGGCGTGTTCGAGGCGGGGCTGCCGGCGTCCACGCAGGCGCAGATCCGCTACCGCAACCTGATGGGGCAGCGGTACCTGTCGCTGAGCGACGGCGCCGGGCAGGCCAACAGCTACCTCAGGACCGGCGGCACGATCCCGGTCGCGCAGACCCAGCCCGCGCTCGACCTCACCGCGCTGTTCAACGGGTTCCACCCGCTGTTCCAGGCGCTGGAGCCGAAGGACGTCAACACCCTCGCCACCCAGATCATCCAGGTGCTGCAGGGCGAGGGCGGGACGGTCAACAGCCTGCTGTCGCACGTGGCGTCGCTGACCAACACCCTCGCCGACCGCGACCAGGTGATCGGCGACGTGATCGACAACCTGAACACCGTGCTCGGCACGATCGACGACCGGCACCAGCAGGTCGAGCAGCTGATCACCGACCTGCGCGGGTTCGTCAGCGGGGTGTCCGGCGACCGGCAGGCGATCTTCGACTCGGTGTCGGCGATCAACCAGCTGACCGGGACCACCGCGGGCCTGCTGAAGCAGTCGCGGCCGGGGATCAAGAGCGACATCGCCGGGCTGAAGCAGCTCACCGGGACCCTCAACGCCAACAGCGGCCAGGTCAACTCGGCCCTGGAGGGCTCGCCGAGGACGCTGCAGAAGCTGGTCAGCATCTCCCAGTACGGCTCCTGGTTCAACATGTACATCTGCGGCCTCGACGCGCGGGTGCGGCTGCCGGGCGGACCGGTCTACCAGACGCCGGCGATCGTGAACGAGAACGCGAGGTGCAAGTAGATGAGGATCCCGTTCCGGGAGCGCAACCCGGTCCCCATCGCCCTCATCGGCTTCGCGGTGATCGTCCTGGCGCTCGTGCTGGCGATGAACCTCGGGAACATCCCGTTCGTCAACGGCGGCACCACGCACACCGCCACGTTCGCGGAGGCGGCCGGGCTGAAGTCGGGGGAGGAGGTCCGGATCGCCGGCGTCAAGGTCGGCAAGGTCACCGGCCTCGACCTCGACCACGGCCACGTCAAGGTCACTTTCCAGGTGGACAAGAACGTGCGGCTCGGCGACCGCACGCAGGCCGACATCAAGATCAAGACGCTGCTCGGCCAGCACTTCCTGGCGCTCACCCCGCAGGGGACCGGAAAACTCGGCCGCAACATCCCGCTGAAGGACACGCACACGCCGTTCGAGGTCGTGCCGGCGATCAGCCAGCTGAGCCAGCGCGTCGACAAGATCGACACGGTGCAGCTCGCCAAGTCGTTCGACACCCTCTCGGACACCTTCAAGAACTCCCCGCCGGAGGTGCGGGCGTCCCTGCAGGGGCTGCGCCGGCTGTCGAACACCGTCGCGTCCCGCGACGACCAGCTGCACGAGCTGGCCGGCAAGGCCAAGGACGTCTCGCAGCTGCTGGCCGACCGCAACCAGGACTTCGCCAAGCTCGTCCAGGACGGCGACAAGGTCCTCCAGGCCGTGCAGGCCCGCCGCGCCGTGATCCACCAGCTGCTGGTCAACACGGTCACACTGTCGCAGCAGGTGAACGCGCTGATCAGTGAGAACCAGGCGCAGCTGAGGCCGATGCTGGACAACCTCACGAAGGTCAACCGGATCCTGCTGAAGAACCAGGACAACCTGGACCGGACGATCCAGCTGTTCGCGCCGTACGCCCGGCAGTTCTCCGACGTCGTCGGCACCGGCCGCTGGTTCGACTCCTACATCCAGAACCTTCTCCCCATCCCCGCCTCGATCCAGGACGCCCCGAAGAGCACGGGCACCGGGACGGGCGCCACGACCCAGGGCGGCGGCCAGCAGAAGCAGAACGGCCGGACCGGTACCGGCAACAACAGCGACAACCCGTTGCCCTTCCTCCCGTGAGCAGGCAGGTCATAAGTGCGTAACTCCGCGTTGATACTTCGCCTGGGCGGCGCGATCCTCGCCGTCGCGGTGCTGGCGGCCGCGCTCGTCCTGCTCCTGCAGGAACCCAAGCAGCGGCACATGACGGCCTACTTCACCAAGACCGTCGGCCTCTACAAGGGCGCCGAGGTCCGCATCCTCGGCATCCCCGTCGGCGAGGTCACCAGCGTCAAGCCCGTCGGCGACGCGGTGAAGGTCGGGCTGAAGTGGGACGCCAAGTACAAGGTCCCGGCGAACGCCCAGGCCGTCATCGTCAACCAGAGCCTGGTCGCCGACCGGTACATCCAGCTCACCCCCGCATACACCGGCGGGCCCGTGCTGGCGGACGGCGCGACGCTGACCACCAGCCGCACCCAGGTCCCGGTCGAGGTGGACGAGGTCGGCGGCAGCCTGAACGACCTCACCAAGGCGCTCGGCCCGCAGGGCGCGAACGCCACCACCCCCGACAAGCAGCAGGGCTCGCTGTCGCGGCTGCTGCAGGTCGGCGCGCAGAACCTGCAGGGGCAGGGCGAGGACATCCGGCAGACGATCGCCGACACCTCGCAGATGCTGAGCACGCTCAGCACCGACCGCGGCGACATCGCCACGACGATCCGGAACCTGCGGATCATCACCGACACGATGAAGGCCAACGACCAGCAGATCCGGTCGTTCAGCACCCACCTGAACGGGGTCTCCGGCCAGCTGGACGGGGAGAAGGAGGAGCTCAGCGCGGCCCTCAACACCCTCGCCCCGACGCTGCGGAACGTGCAGAAGTTCATCAAGGACAACCGCACCGAGCTGTCGTCGAACGTCCGGCAGCTCGCGCAGGTCACCGGTGTGCTGGTGAAGGAGAAGGACGCGCTGGCCGAGGTGCTGACCGCCGGCCCGCTCGCCATCAACAACCTGGCCCGCGCCTACGACCCGATCAGCGGCACCATCCACACCCGCGACAACTTCCGCCAGTTCAACAACCTGGCCGACTGGGTGTGCTCGCTGGCGTACTCGGTCGGGACGCCCGCCAAGCAGTGCCTGGACTTCGTCAAGCCGTACAACGGCATCGGCAAGGCGCTGGCCGGGGTCAGCCTGGACCTGTCCTGGATCACCGCGCTGACCACGCACTACGACCCGGTGCCGATCCCGCCCGACGCCTACGGTCCCGGCGGCCGCGGCGGTTCCACGACCACGAAGACCTCGAAGACCGCCAAGACGACGAAGACGGGCACGGCGACCGCGCACGACCCGAAGAGCATCACCTCGCTGCTGCCCGGAGGTGCCGGATGAGCAGGACACCCCGCAGGCGCGCCGGGACGGCCGCGTCCGGCACGCCGGTCAAGGGCCGGGTGCCGAGCACGGGCCGGGCGCCGGGCGAGGGCCGGGCGCCGAGCACGGGCCGGGCGCCGGGCGAGGGCCGGGCGCCGGTGCGGCGCGGCAGGCTGTTCGGCGCCGCCGTCCTCGCGGGCGTCACGGCGCTGTCGGGCTGCTCGTTCAGCGGCGTCTCGTCGCTGCCGCTGCCCGGCGGCCCCGACCTCGGCCCGCACCCCCGCACCGTGAAGATCGAGTTCGCGAACGTGCTGGACCTGGTGCCGCAGTCGGTGGTCAAGGTCAACGACGTGTCGGTCGGCAAGGTCACGAAGGTCGACCTCGCCGGCGGCAGCGCCGGCTGGCACGCCGTCGTCACCGTCAAGGTGCGCGGCGACGTGAACCTGCCGGACAACGCGCACGCGACGATCAGCCAGACGAGCCTCCTCGGCGAGAAGTTCGTCCAGCTGGAGCCGCCGACCAGCGAGCCGCCGACCGGGCGGCTCGGCTCCGGCGACGTCATCCCGCTGTCGCGCACCGGCCAGGGCACCGAGATCGAAGAGGTGCTGTCGGCGATGTCGCTGCTGCTGAACGGCGGCGGCATCCAGCAGGTCGCGACGATCAGCCACGAGCTGCAGGCCGCGATGAGCGGCCGGGAGGGCTCGATCCGCGCGGTGCTGCAGCGGGTCGACACCTTCGCCGGGACGCTGGACACCAACCGCGCCGCGATCACCCGCGCGCTGGACAGCCTCGACCGGCTCACCGGCAAGCTGTCCGACGAGCGCAAGACGATCACCGACACCATCGACGAGACCGGCCCGGCGATCGCGGTCCTCAAGCGCAACCGGGCCGACCTCACGAAGATGCTGGTCGCGCTGAACAAGCTCAGCCGCACCACCACCGACGTGATCGACAAGTCGCAGGCGAACTTCGTGGCGAACCTGCGGGACCTGAACAAGATCCTCGCCAACCTCAACAAGGCCGGCTCCGACCTGCCGAACGCGCTCCAGTCGCTGATCACCTTCCCGTTCCCGCCGACCTTCGCCAACGTCATCCAGGGCGACTACGGCAACGTGAAGCTCACCGTCGACCTGGACTTCAACGACCTCGCCCAGAACCTGCTCGGCGGCACCGACCTGGAGAACCAGATCGGCAGCGGCAAGCAGATGCGCAACATGCTGCAGGTGCCCAACGTGACCCTTCCCGACTCGCCGCTCGGCTCGCTGCCGCAGTCGTCCGGCGGCGGCGCCGGCGGGCTGCCCGGCCTGCCCGGCGCGACCATGCCGACGCCGACGCCGACCAAGGGCGCGAAGACGAAGGGCTCCGGCGGCTCGAAGACCGGCGCGCTGCCCCCGGCCTCGGGCGACGACGGTCTGCGGACCCTGATGGGGGGCCTCTGGTGATCCTCAAGCGCGGCGTCATCGTTCAGCTGATCGCCTTCGCGGTGATCACGGTCGTCGGCGTGACGATCGTCCTGGTGAACTACATCGGCGTCGGCCGGCAGGTCCTCGGCAAGCAGTACACCGCCTACGTCGACCTGACCGACTCCGGCGGCGTGTTCACCAACGCCGAGGTCACCTACCGCGGCGTGCCCGTCGGCCGGGTCGGGCCGATGTCGCTCACCAAGGACGGCATCAAGGTCAAGCTGCAGCTCGACCGCGGCAAGCGCATCCCGCGCGACGGCACCAAGGCGATCGTCGCGAACCGGTCCGCGGTCGGCGAGCAGTACATCGACCTCGAACCCAGCAAGAGGACCGGCCCCTACCTCGACCAGGGCGCGCCGTACACGATCCCGGCGAACATGACCACGCTCCCGGTGCGCACCGAGGAGCTGCTCCGCAACGTCGACCAGCTCGTCGGGTCGGTGAACACCAAGGACCTCGGCACGATCGTCGACGAGCTGGGCCGGGCGTTCAACGGCTCCGCGTCGGACCTGCAGTCGATCCTGGACGACACGCACCGGCTGCTGGAGACCGCGAACCAGACCTACCCGGACACCAAGCAGCTCCTCGACAACAGCGTGACGGTGCTCGACACCCAGCGCAGCGAGGCCGCGAACATCCGCGGCTTCGCCCGCAACCTCAACGACTTCACCGCCTCGCTCCGCAAGGACGACCCGGCCCTGCGCCAGACGATCGACAACGCCCCGGGCGCCGTCGACCAGACCCACAAGGCCATCGACCAGCTCGCCCCGACGCTGCCGACGCTGCTGGCGAACCTGTCCACCACCGGGCAGGTCATCACGTCCCGGCAGGCGGGCCTGCGGTCGCTGTTCATCCTCTACCCGGTCGAGGTGGCGGGCGCGTTCACCGTCACCCCCGGCGACGGCACCCAGCACCTCGGCCTCGACCTGAACATCAGCTCGCCGCCCGCGTGCACCAAGGGCTACGAGGGCGTGAAGCACCGCTGGCCGCAGGACACCTCGCTGCGCAACCCGCCGCTGAACGTCGGCTGCAAGGCCCCGCACGACTCGTCGACCGCCGTGCGCGGCGCCCGCAACTTCCCCAAGGACGAGCTCTCGCCCGTCCCGGCGCTGCCCTCCGGCGCCACCGCCGGCGCCGGGTTCCCGGCCGGCGGCGCGTCCGGGACGGGCTCGGACGCCGGCTCCGGCTCCGGCTCGTCCGAGGCCAAGGGGAAGGGCAAGACCTCCGGCGGCGGCGCGGGGAACGGCCAGGCCGCCGCCGCGGCGGCGGCGCCCACGGGCGAGCTGTCGAATGGGCGGCTGTACCTGTCGTATCCGGCCAATTCAGTGGAATTCGCTGGATACGATCCGTCGACGGGCGCGGTCTACGGGCCGGACGGCAAGAAGTACGTCATGCCACGGACCGCCGGCAACCGTGAGTTGGGAGATTCCTCGTGGAAGTGGCTCATGCTCGGACCCCTGAGCCAGTGAGGCGGGGCCGATGAGACGCCTCTCACCGCAGATCGCCACCATCGCCCTCGGCGTGCTCGTCATCGCGCTCGCCGTCTTCACCGGCGTCTACTCCGTCCGCGTGTACCACGGCAAGGACGCCGCCGACCAGCGCGCGAAGGCGACGCAGTCGGCCCGCCAGATGGGCGTCAACCTGATGACGATCAGCTCGTCGTCCGCCCAGAAGGACATCGACCGGATCATGGCGGGTGCCACCGGCGACCTGAAGAACAAGCTCGGCTCCCAGTCCAAGACCCTGATGGACACGCTGAGCCAGACGCAGGCCAAGTCGACCGTCAACCAGGTCGAGGCCGGGGTCGTCTCCATGGACGGCGATTCCGCCGAGGTGATGGTCTCCCTCAACGGGACCGTCACCAACCCGAAGGTGAAGGACGGCGCCCCGCGCGCCTACCGGTACCTCATGGAACTCAGCCGGGTCGGTGACCGCTGGCTCGTCGCCAACCTGGAGGTGGTCCCGTGACCATGCTCGGCCGGGGCAAGCGCTCCGCACCGGAGAAGGGCAAGGGCTCCCGCAAGGACGGCGCGGCGGGCAAGGGCGGCGCCGAGGGCAAGGACGGCGGCGAGGGCAAGGGCGGCGAGGGCCGCACCCGCACGGCCGCCGAGCAGGCCGCCAAGGCCGAGGAGGCCGCCGAGGCGGCGCGGCTCGCCGAGGAGGCGGCCGAGCGCGCCCGGGAGGCCGCGCGGCTGGCGCAGATCGCCGCTGAGGCGGCCGCGGCGGCCGACGAGGCCGACGAGGCCGAGGACGACGGCGACGACGCTCCCGCGGGCGCGGGGAAGGCCGTCAAAACGGCCGTGAAGCCCCGCCGTACCAAGAAGGCCCCCGAAAGCGGCCCTGAGGACGACGAGCCCGCAGCGGACGTCTCAGCGCCCGCTGAGGCATCGGCCGCCGATGTCGACGAGGTCGAGACGGGCGCCAAGCCCGAGAAGACCGAGAGCGGCTCGGCCGGCACCGAAGAGGAGACCGACGCCGAGGACGAGACCGGCGAGGACGCGGAAGGCGACTCCGAGGACGACGCCAAGGCGGAGGCCGACGACTCCGACGACGACGAGGATGAGGACGACGCGCCCAAGGCGAAGCGCGGCCGGCTGACCCTCAAGAAGTCCGCCAAGGTCGAGGCCGACGACTCCGACGACGAAGACGAAGACGACGACGAGGACGGCGCAGCGCCGGGCCGCCGCTTCGGCACCGGCGGGTTCACCCTGCTCGCCGTGCTGGTCGTCCTGGTCATCGCGTTCGGCACCGCGTCGACGCTGCTCTTCCTCAAGGCGCAGGAGCAGAGCGCCACGGACGACGCCCGCAAGAACGGCCTGTGGGCCGCGTCCAAGGCCGCCCAGGAGCTGTCGTCCTACGACTACCGGACGATCGACACCGACACGAAGGCCGCCGCCGCCATGACGACGGGCAAGCTGCACGACGACTACGTCAAGCAGATCCCGTCCTTCAAGGCGCAGGCGACCGCGCAGCAGCTCATCGGGACGACGACGGTGATGAAGACCGGCGTGATCAGCGCGACCCCGGACCGGGTCGTGGCGCTGGTCTACGCCGACCGCTCGTCCGCCACCAAGAACGACAAGACGCAGCAGCTCCCCGAGTCGCTGCGGCTGAAGATGACCATGGTCAAGGTCCACGGGAAGTGGCTCGCCGAGAAGGTCGACGTCATCTCCTGACACGCCGCCCCTTCGAGAGCGTCCGAGGCTCAGCGCCTCCCGACGGCCCGCCGGCCCCGCCGGCGGGCCGTCCGCGCTTCGAGCGGCCCCGCCCTCCGCGAGCGGCCCTCCGGCGAGGGCCGGCCGACGTAGCGACCTCCGCCGAGCAGCCCTCCGACGTAGCGACCTCCGCCGAGCGGCCGCCGCGAGGGGCCGTCCGAGGCGTTCGCGGAGGGTGCGGCGGGCGGGACGGGAGGGGGCGCCGGGGGCCGTGGCGCGGGTGCTTCGCGGCGGGCCGCAGGGACCCCTAAACTATGGCCTTCCTCACTGCAGGTCAGAGCCCGAAAAGTCCAAGTCCGCTCTTGACTGCAAGGCCCTGAGGGGCGATGCTCCATGGCAACGTGATGCATACTGCGGCGCTAGAGTTGCGAGCGGTGTACCGGTCGGCTACACTGCCCCTTTGCGCTGCCCTCTGACTATCCACGTGTGAGAGCACTCCCGAGCGGGTCCGTTTTGGACCCTAACGCACGGGTCTTGAACGTGGGTCGTCTGGCGTGCGTGTCGTCAGTTACGCCGCGAGCCCTCGGAAGGACCACCACTCTTGGCAGCCTCGCGCAACGCCTCGAATACCGCAACCGGTCCGAACCGCGTCTCCTTCGCGCGCATCAAGGAGCCGCTCGAAGTCCCGGACCTCCTTGCTCTGCAGACCAACTCCGTTGACTGGCTGCTGGGCAACGAGAGGTGGAAGGCCCGGGTCGAGGCGGCCCAGAAGGCCGGAAGTAAGAGCGTCCCGACCCAGTCGGGGCTGGAGGAGATCTTCGAAGAGATCAGTCCGATCGAGGACTTCTCCGGGACCATGTCCCTCTCGTTCCGCGACCACCGGTTCGAGCCGCCCAAGTACTCCGTCGAGGAGTGCAAGGACAAGGACATGACCTACTCCGCCCCGCTGTTCGTCACGGCGGAGTTCATCAACAACACCACCGGAGAGATCAAGAGCCAGACGGTGTTCATGGGCGACTTCCCGCTCATGACCCCAAAGGGCACCTTCATCATCAACGGCACCGAGCGCGTGGTCGTCTCGCAGCTGACCCGCTCGCCCGGCGTGTACTTCGACCGCGCCCTCGACAAGGCGTCCGACAAGGACATCTACGGCTGCCGGGTCATCCCGAGCCGCGGCGCCTGGCTCGAGTTCGAGATCGACAAGCGCGACAACGTGGGCGTGCGCATCGACCGCAAGCGCAAGCAGCCGGTCACCGTGCTGCTCAAGGCCCTCGGCTGGGACGAGGCCCGCATCCGCGAGCACTTCGGCGCCTACGAGTCGATCAACGTCACCCTGGAGAAGGACCACACCTCCGGCCAGGACGACGCCCTCCTCGACATCTACCGCAAGCTGCGGCCGGGCGAGCCGCCGACCCGCGAGTCGGCGCAGACCCTGCTGGAGAACCTGTACTTCAACCCGAAGCGGTACGACGTCGCCAAGGTCGGCCGCTACAAGATCAACAAGAAGCTCGGCCTCGACCTGGACATGCGCCAGGGCACCCTGACCGAGGACGACATCGTCGCCACGATCGAGTACCTGGTCCGGCTGCACGCCGGCGAGGAGGAGGCCACCCTCGGGGCCGTCTCCGTGCCGATCGAGGTCGACGACATCGACCACTTCGGCAACCGGCGCCTGCGCACGGTCGGCGAGCTCATCCAGAACCAGGTCCGGCTGGGCCTGGCCCGCATGGAGCGCGTCGTCCGCGAGCGGATGACCACCCAGGACGTCGAGGCGATCACGCCGCAGACGCTGATCAACATCCGGCCGGTCGTCGCCTCCATCAAGGAGTTCTTCGGCACCAGCCAGCTGTCCCAGTTCATGGACCAGACCAACCCGCTGGCCGGGCTGACGCACAAGCGCCGCCTGAACGCGCTCGGCCCCGGCGGTCTGTCCCGTGAGCGCGCGGGCATGGAGGTCCGCGACGTCCACCCGTCGCACTACGGCCGCATGTGCCCGATCGAGACGCCGGAAGGCCCGAACATCGGCCTGATCGGCTCGCTCGCCGCGTTCGGCCGGGTCAACCCGTTCGGGTTCGTCGAGACCCCGTACCGCAAGGTCGAGGACGGCCGGGTCACCGAGCAGATCGACTACCTGACGGCCGACGAGGAGGACCGCTTCGTCATCGCGCAGGCCAACTCCCTGCTCAACGAGGACGGCACCTTCCAGGACGACCGCATCCTGGTCCGCCGCAAGGGCGGCGAGGTCGAGCTGGTCCCGGCCCGCGAGGTCCAGTACATGGACGTCTCGGCCCGGCAGATGACCTCGGTCGCGACCGCGATGATCCCGTTCCTGGAGCACGACGACGCCAACCGCGCGCTGATGGGCTCCAACATGCAGCGCCAGTCCGTCCCGCTGCTGCGCAGCGAGGCGCCGCTGGTCGGTACCGGCATGGAGTACCGCGCGGCGACCGACGCCGGCGACGTGATCACGGCCGAGAAGGCCGGCGTCGTCGAGGAGGTCTCGGCCGACTACGTGACCGTCATGAACGACGACGGCACCCGGACGACCTACCGCGTGTCCAAGTTCAAGCGCTCCAACCAGGGCACCTGCTTCAACCAGAAGCCGATCGTGGACGAGGGCCAGCGGGTCGAGTTCGGGCAGGTCATCGCCGACGGCCCGTGCACCGACAACGGCGAGATGGCGCTCGGCAAGAACCTGCTCGTGGCGTTCATGCCGTGGGAGGGCCACAACTACGAGGACGCCATCATCCTCAGCCAGCGGCTGGTGCAGGACGACGTCCTCTCCTCGATCCACATCGAGGAGCACGAGGTCGACGCCCGCGACACCAAGCTCGGCCCCGAGGAGATCACCCGGGACATCCCGAACGTCTCCGAGGAGGTCCTGGCCGACCTCGACGAGCGCGGCATCATCCGCATCGGCGCGGACGTCGTCCCCGGCGACATCCTGGTCGGCAAGGTCACGCCCAAGGGCGAGACGGAGCTGACCCCCGAGGAGCGGCTGCTGCGCGCGATCTTCGGCGAGAAGGCCCGCGAGGTCCGCGACACCTCCCTGAAGGTGCCGCACGGTGAAGAGGGCAAGGTCATCGGCGTCCGGGTGTTCTCCCGCGACGAGGGCGACGAGCTCCCGCCCGGCGTGAACGAGCTGGTCCGGGTGTACGTGGCCCAGAAGCGCAAGATCACCGACGGTGACAAGCTGGCCGGCCGGCACGGCAACAAGGGCGTCATCTCCAAGATCCTCCCGGTCGAGGACATGCCGTTCCTGGAGGACGGGACGCCGGTCGACATCGTGCTCAACCCGCTGGGCGTGCCCGGCCGGATGAACGTCGGCCAGGTCCTGGAGACCCACCTCGGATGGGTCGCCTCCCGCGGCTGGAAGGTCGAGGGCGACGACGCCGACTGGAAGCGGGCGCTCAAGGAGATCGGCGCGGACGAGGCTCCGCCGTGGACCAACACGGCCACCCCGGTCTTCGACGGTGCGCGTGAGAACGACGTCACCGGCCTGATCGAGAGCACCCTGCCCAACCGCGACGGCAACCGGATGGTGGGCCCGGGCGGCAAGGCGCGGCTGTTCGACGGCCGCACCGGCGAGCCGTACAGCGACCCGATCTCGGTCGGCTACATCTACATCCTCAAGCTGCTCCACCTGGTCGACGACAAGATCCACGCCCGCTCGACCGGCCCCTACTCCATGATCACCCAGCAGCCGCTCGGCGGTAAGGCCCAGTTCGGCGGCCAGCGCTTCGGTGAGATGGAGGTGTGGGCGCTGGAGGCTTACGGCGCCGCCTACGCCCTCCAGGAGCTGCTGACCATCAAGTCCGACGACGTGCTCGGCCGCGTGAAGGTGTACGAGGCCATCGTCAAGGGCGAGAACATCCCCGAGCCCGGCATTCCCGAGTCCTTCAAGGTGCTCATCAAGGAGATGCAGTCGCTCTGCCTCAACGTCGAGGTCCTGTCGAGCGACGGCATGTCCATCGAGATGCGCGACACCGATGAGGACGTCTTCCGCGCAGCGGAGGAGCTCGGCATCGACCTGTCCCGGCGCGAGCCGAGCAGTGTCGAAGAGGTCTGATCAACTCAAGGGGAAAACAGTTGCTTGACGTCAACTTCTTCGACGAGCTTCGCATCGGCCTGGCGACCGCCGACGACATCCGCCAGTGGTCCCACGGCGAGGTGAAGAAGCCGGAGACGATCAACTACCGGACCCTCAAGCCGGAGAAGGACGGGCTCTTCTGCGAGAAGATCTTCGGTCCGACCCGGGACTGGGAGTGCTACTGCGGCAAGTACAAGCGCGTCCGGTTCAAGGGCATCATCTGTGAGCGCTGCGGCGTCGAGGTGACCCGGGCCAAGGTGCGCCGTGAGCGGATGGGCCACATCGAGCTGGCCGCGCCGGTCACGCACATCTGGTACTTCAAGGGCGTCCCGTCGCGCCTCGGCTACCTGCTGGACCTGGCCCCGAAGGATCTCGAGAAGATCATCTACTTCGCGGCCTACATGATCACCAGCGTGGACGCCGAGCGCCGCGACCGCGACCTGCCGACGCTGGAGGCCCACATCTCCGTGGAGCGCCAGCAGATCGAGCAGGCCCGCGACGCGCAGGTCGAGGCCCGCCAGCAGAAGCTGGAGGGCGACCTGGCGGAGCTCGAGGAGGCCGGCGCGAAGGCCGACCAGAAGCGCAAGGTGCGCGACGGCGCCGAGCGGGAGATGAAGCAGCTGCGCGACCGCGCGCAGCGCGAGCTCGACCGCCTCGACGAGGTGTGGAGCCGGTTCAAGAACCTCAAGGTCCAGGACCTGGAGGGCGACGAGCTGCTCTACCGCGAGATGCGCGACCGGTTCGGCAAGTACTTCGAGGGCGGCATGGGCGCCGCGGCCATCCAGGCCCGGCTGCAGAACTTCGACCTCGACGCCGAGGCCGAGAAGCTGCGCGACATCATCCGCACCGGCAAGGGTCAGAAGAAGGCCCGCGCCCTCAAGCGGCTGAAGGTCGTCTCGGCGTTCCTCAACACCCGCAACAGCCCGCTCGGCATGGTGCTGGACTGCATCCCGGTGATCCCGCCGGACCTGCGTCCGATGGTGCAGCTGGACGGCGGCCGCTTCGCGACCTCCGACCTGAACGACCTGTACCGCCGGGTCATCAACCGGAACAACCGGCTCAAGCGCCTGCTCGACCTGGGCGCGCCCGAGATCATCGTCAACAACGAGAAGCGGATGCTGCAGGAGGCCGTCGACGCGCTGTTCGACAACGGCCGCCGCGGCCGCCCGGTCACCGGGCCCGGCAACCGTCCGCTGAAGTCGCTGTCCGACATGCTCAAGGGCAAGCAGGGCCGGTTCCGGCAGAACCTGCTGGGCAAGCGCGTCGACTACTCCGGCCGTTCGGTCATCGTCGTCGGCCCGCAGCTGAAGCTGCACCAGTGCGGCCTGCCCAAGCAGATGGCGCTGGAGCTGTTCAAGCCGTTCGTCATGAAGCGGCTGGTCGACCTCAACCACGCGCAGAACATCAAGTCCGCCAAGCGGATGGTCGAGCGCGCGCGCCCGGTCGTGTGGGACGTGCTGGAAGAGGTCATCACCGAGCACCCGGTGCTGCTGAACCGGGCGCCGACCCTGCACCGCCTGGGCATCCAGGCGTTCGAGCCGCAGCTGGTCGAGGGCAAGGCCATCCAGATCCACCCGCTCGTCTGCACCGCGTTCAACGCGGACTTCGACGGCGACCAGATGGCGGTGCACCTGCCGCTGTCCGCCGAGGCGCAGGCCGAGGCGCGGATCCTGATGCTGTCGACCAACAACATCCTGAAGCCGTCGGACGGCAAGCCCGTCACCATGCCCACCCAGGACATGGTCATCGGCCTGTACTGGCTGACGACGCAGAAGGACGGCGCCGACGGCGAGGGCCGCGCGTTCGGCTCGATCGCCGAGGCGATCATGGCCTACGACCGGCGCGAGCTGGACCTGCAGGCCAAGATCCAGATCCGGCTCAAGGACGTCCCGCCGCCGCGCGGCTGGCAGGCGCCCGAGGGCTACGAGCCCGGCCAGCCGTACCGGCTGGAGACGACGCTCGGCCGCGCCCTGTTCAACGAGGCGCTGCCGGACGACTTCCCGTTCGTCGACGACGAGATCGGCAAGAAGCAGCTCTCGGCGATCGTCAACGAGCTGGCCGAGACGTACCCGAAGGTCGCGGTGGCCAACGCGCTGGACGCGCTGAAGAGCACCGGGTTCCACTGGGCCACCCGGTCCGGTGTGACCATCTCCATCGACGACGTCGTCACGCCGCCCAACAAGCAGGACATCCTGAGCGGCTACGAGGCGCGCGCGGAGAAGGTGCAGCGCGAGTTCAACCGCGGCCTGATCACCGATGACGAGCGCAAGCAGGAGCTCATCGAGATCTGGAACAAGGCCACCGCGGACGTCGCGGTGGACATGGAGAAGGCGTTCCCGAAGGCCAACCCGATCTGGATGATGATCCAGTCGGGCGCCCGAGGCAACCCGCTCCAGCTGCGCCAGATCGCCGGCATGCGCGGCCTGGTCTCCAACCCGAAGGGCGAGACCATCCCGCGGCCGATCAAGTCGTCCTTCCGCGAGGGGCTGTCGGTCGTCGAGTACTTCATCTCGACGCACGGCGCCCGGAAGGGCCTCGCGGACACCGCGCTGCGGACCGCCGACTCGGGTTACCTGACCCGGCGCCTGGTGGACGTCGCGCAGGACGTCATCGTCCGCGAGATCGACTGCGGCACCGACCGGACGATCCCGTTCGAGGTCGCCGAGAAGCTGCCGGACGGCACGCTGGTCAAGCTGGCCACCTCGGAGACCGCGCTGATCGGCCGCACGATCGCCGAGGACGTCGAGGTCGACGGGACGGTCATCTTCCCGGCCGACACCGACCTGTCCGACGCGGTGGTGACCCGGCTGGTCGAGGCGGGCGTCGAGTCCGTGCGGACCCGCAGCGCGCTGGTCTGCGAGGCGAAGATCGGTGTCTGCGCCGCCTGCTACGGCCGCTCGCTGGCGACCGGCAAGCGGGTGGACGTCGGCGAGGCCGTCGGCATCATCGCCGCGCAGTCCATCGGTGAGCCCGGCACGCAGCTGACCATGCGGACGTTCCACACCGGCGGTGTCGCCGGCGGTGACATCACGCACGGTCTGCCGCGCGTCCAGGAGCTGTTCGAGGCCCGCATCCCGAAGGGTGTGGCCCCGATCAGCGAGGTCGCCGGCCGGATCAAGATCGACGAGACGGAGAAGACCCGCAAGGTCGTCGTCGTCCCGGACGACGGCTCCGACGAGATCGGCTACCAGGTGCCCATGCGGTCCCGGCTGCTGGTCAAGGAGGGCGAGCACGTCGACGTCGGCCAGCAGCTCATCGCGGGTGCCATCAACCCGCACGAGGTGCTGCGCATCCTCGGCCCCCGCGCGGTGCAGCTGCACCTGGTGCAGGAGGTCCAGGAGGTCTACCGGTCGCAGGGCGTGTCGATCCACGACAAGCACATCGAGATCATCGTCCGCCAGATGCTGAAGCGGGTGAACATCCTCGAGTCGGGCGACACCGAGCTGCTCCCGGGCGACCTGGTGGAGCGTCCGATCTTCGAGGAGACGAACCGGAACGTCGTGGCCGAGGGCGGGACGCCCGCCGCCGGCCGCCCCGTCCTGATGGGCATCACCAAGGCCTCGCTCGCGACCGAGTCGTGGCTGTCGGCGGCGTCCTTCCAGGAGACGACCCGGGTGCTCACCGAGGCCGCGATGCACGCCAAGAGCGACCCGCTGCTCGGCCTCAAGGAGAACGTCATCATCGGTAAGCTCATCCCGGCCGGTACCGGCATGCCGCAGTACCGCAACGTCCGGGTCGAGCCGACCGAGGAGGCGAAGGCGGCGGTGTACTCCGTCGGCTCCTACGACGACGGCGCCGAGTACGCCTTCGGGCAGGGCTCCGGCGAGGCCGTGCCGCTGGAGGAGTACGACTTCGGCCAGTACAACCGGTAACACCTGAACCGGGGACGCGTCCCCGGTGGCGAGGGCCCCTTCCGCTGCGGCGGGAGGGGCCTTCCGCGTTCGCGCCGTCGCCCGCGCTCTCGCCGGCGCGTCCACGCGATCTACCTGCGCTTTCGTCGGTTTTCTTGACCTTTGAGCGTGTTTTGCGGTGCTGTGCCCGGGGACGACCCAGTTGCTGGCTAAAGTCGCGTCGGGGGAGGAAATCGCATGAAGAGGGTCATGACCGCAACGCTGCTCGCCACCGCCGTCGTGCTCGGCGGGATCGGCACCGCGAGCGCCGCCCAGCCGTCCGGCAGCGGACAGGGGACGCAGCAGCAGGACTGCCGCACCTACTCCAGCGTCAAGGAGTGCGGCAAGATCGACCTCAACGCCAAGCAGCGCGCTTGCGCGGAGAAGTACGTCAAGCTGGGAATGACCCACGCGCGAGCCGAGGTGGAGTGCCACGCCTTCGCCTGACCGGTTCGGCTGATCGGTTCGACTGACCGACGCACACGGAAAGGGCCCGCTCCAAGGGGAGCGGGCCCTTCCATGTCTTCGGCGGCGTCGCCACCAGGTCGCGGACGGCCGGCAGCGTCCCCCGGTCCGGATCGACGCCAGCAGCAGGACCACGTCGCGTTCCCGTGCGTTCAGCGACGCCAGGGCCCTCGCCATGACGGGCTTCGCCAGAGGCGTGACTCACCATGGCCATCGGCCCGGAAATGGGTTGGCCATCGGCGGGGCCGCTCTGCATCGTGGAGGGCGGTGAACCGAGAGGAGAGACACATGGAACAGGTGCGGCTCGGGACGACCGGGACGAGGGTCTCGCGGATCTGCCTCGGCATGATGAGCTTCGGCGACCCCGCGCAACGGCCCTGGGCGCTGGACGAGGAGGCCGCGGAGCCGATCGTGCGCAGGGCCGTCGAGGCCGGTGTGACATTCTTCGACACCGCCGACATGTACTCGCGCGGTGTGAGCGAGATCATCACCGGCCATCTGCTGGCGAGACTGTTCCCGCGCCGGGAGGACTACGTCCTCGCCACCAAGGTCTGCCTCCCCGTGGGCGACGGGCCCAACGACAAGGGGCTGTCCCGCAAGCACATCATGGCGGGCATTGACGACTCCCTGCGGCGCCTGGGCACCGACTACGTGGACCTCTACCAGATCCACCGCTGGGACTATGGAACGCCCATCGAGGAGACGATGGAGGCCCTCCACGACGTGGTGCGCGCGGGCAAGGCACGGTACATAGGCGCGTCCAGCATGTTCGCGTGGCAGTTCGCCAAGGCGCAGCACGTGGCGGACAAGCACGGCTGGACGAAGTTCGTCACCATGCAGAACCACTACAACCTGCTGTACCGCGAGGAGGAGCGGGAGATGAACCCGCTCTGCGCGGACCAGGGCGTCGGGCTGCTGCCGTGGAGCCCCCTCGCTCGAGGCCGGCTGGCGGGCAACCGCGACCGCGGCGGGCGCACCAACACCGTCCGGGCGGGCAACGACGCCTACGGCGAGATGATGTACGAGGAGGCCGACTTCGACGTGGTCGACGTCGTCCGCGAGGTCGCGGGGGAGAAGGGCGTCCCCATGGCGCAGGTCGCGCTCGCCTGGCTGCTCGGACGGCCCGGTGTGACGGCCCCGATCGTCGGTGCCACGAAGGTCGCGCATATCGACGACGCCGTCGCGGCCGCCGGGCTCGTGCTGGACGACAAGGACGTGGAGCGGTTGGAGGCGCCGTACCGGCCGCACCCGGTGCGCGGGCACGACTGAACCACCGCCCGGACGTTCCCGCAGGTGGCGCCCCCGGTCGGAACGGATCGGGGGCGCCGGACGTCTATCTTGGGCGATGATTTGCGATACCACCGGCGATCGGGGCAGGCTGGGGGCCAGAACGCCCACGGGCGGCCAGACCGCCACGGGGCGAGACGAGTGACAGGTCCGGGGAACCGCCCAGCGGATCCTCGGGCGACCGGGACTGAGGAGCCCCGGGACGACGGCGCTGAAGGAGCCCGACGATGACCGAGAATGACGGCACGCAGGGACCGCAGCGGCCGTTGCCGGAGGACGAGGGCCGTCAGGCCCCCGAGGAGCGGGGCGAGCCCCCCGCGCGCCCGCTCGGCGACCGGACCGTGGTGTTCGGCGCCCCGCAGCTGGGCGGCGCGGCCGGCGGGCAGCGGCCCCCGGCGCCGCAGGAGCCCGGCGAGCAGGAGCGGCAGACGCCTCCGCCGCCGCCCCCGACGATGGTCGAGCAGCCGCTGCGGCAGTACGGCGAGCAGCCCCCGCCGCCGCCCCAGCAGCAGTACGGCGCCCCCCAGTACGAGCAGCAGCCCTACGGGCAGCAGCCCGGAGGCCAGGCGCCCTACGGCGCGCCTCCCGGCCCGGGCGGCTTCCCGCCGCCGGAGCAGCAGCAGTACGGCGGCCAGCCGGGCCAGCAGTACGGGCAGCAGCCCGAGCAGCAGTACGGCCAGCCCCAGCAGCAGGCGTACCCGCAGCAGCCGATGCACGGCGCTCCGCAGGAGCAGCAGCAGTACGGCCAGCCGCCGTTCGGCGCCCAGGGCGGCTACGCGCCGCCCCCGGAGCCGCGCTCGCCCGAGGGCGGCGCGCCCGCCGAGCAGGCGCCGCCGGCCCCGGGGCAGCCGCAGGACGCGGGCAACGAGCGCACTCTGATCGTGCCCGGCCCCGGCGCGGGCGGGCAGGAGCCCGAGCGGCCGCAGCGCCCCCCGGTGGACGACCAGGCGACGCTGCACTGGTCGCCCGGCACGGACGTGCCCGTCGCGACCGGCCCGGAGCGCCGGCAGGAGCCGCCCGCCGAGCCGTGGCAGGCGCCGGTGCCGCCGTCGACGCCGGAGCCGTGGTCGCCCGAGGCGTCCCAGCCGGGGCAGCAGCAGGGCGGGCCGGGCCAGGGCCAGGCCGACCACGAGCGGACGATGATGGTCCCGCCGCCCGACTCGGGCTTCGGCGGGTCCCCGCAGCCGGAGGAGCCGCCCGCGTTCGGCGCCCGCGGCGTCGAGGACGCCCGGCCGACCGAGGCGTTCGACCCGTCCGCGCAGTCGCAGGGCCGGCACGCCGCGGAGCCGTCCGGCGGGATGGCCGAGCACACCCGCCTGGACATCGGGCAGCAGTCGTGGCAGCCGCAGTCCCAGCAGCAGCCGCCGCAGCCCGGCGCGCAGCAGTTCGGCCAGGACTACGGCCAGCAGCAGGACTACGGCCAGCAGCAGGGCGGGCAGCAGTTCGGCCAGCAGGGTGAGCAGCAGCAGTACGGTGCGCAGCAGTTCGGCGCCCAGCAGGACCAGCAGCAGTACGGCCAGCAGTTCGGGCAGCAGCAGGACTACGGCCAGCAGCAGGGCTTCGGCCAGCAGCAGGGCGGGCAGCAGTTCGGCCAGCCCGGCGAGCAGCAGCAGTACGGCGGCCAGCCCGCGTTCGGCCAGCCGGGCCAGCCCGCTCAGCACGGCCAGCACGGTCAGCACGGTCAGCAGGGACAGTTCGGGCAGCCGGGTCAGTACGGCCAGCCGACCACGTACGGGGCCGACGAGGGCAAGAGCGGCAAGAGCAACACGCTCCTGTACATCATCGGCGGCGCGGTCGTCGCGGTGATCCTCATCGTCCTGATCGTCGCGTTCGTCCTCTAGCAGGCCCCGGCGGGGGAGGGCGTAAAAGATCGTCCACGTCTTCCCCAAGAGCCGGGGCGTGGGTCACAATGCCGACGGGTCTTCCCGCCACCGGGCGGGAACACCCGTCGGCTTTCTTCCGTTGATCTGTACGGGTGAGTCGGCTTTCGAGGGCCCTCCGGGCTTGCGCCGGACGGGGCTCACGCGGTAGTGCGCTCTTCGCTTTGCACTTTGGCGAAGGGGTCGGTAACCTCTTCACTTGTGCCCGCTGTATGCGGGCCGCTATGCGTGCGCGCCGGCGAGGTTCGACAGGACCGGCCCAGCGCCGCATCTACTCCCCGGCTTGATTCGGCCCTGAGATGGGCCGGGCGGTCTGTGTCGGTTGTTCGCGGGCAATGCTCCGTGAACCGGCGACACGCCCGACCGCGTGGGTCGGAGAGGTCGGGAAACCGGCAGGTCACAGCCTCGCCTGAGGTGGTGATTGCAGCAACAGGACTTACCGGCTCGGTACGAGGGAAGACGGAGACGCGGTGCCCACGATCCAGCAGCTGGTCCGCAAGGGCCGCCAGGACAAGGTGACCAAGAACAAGACGCCCGCGCTGAAGGAGAGCCCCCAGCGCCGGGGTGTCTGCACGCGCGTCTACACGACGACGCCCAAGAAGCCGAACTCCGCGCTTCGCAAGGTCGCCCGTGTCCGGCTGACCAGCGGGATTGAGGTCACGGCCTACATCCCCGGCGTCGGTCACAACCTGCAGGAGCACTCGATCGTGCTCGTGCGCGGCGGCCGTGTGAAGGACCTCCCGGGTGTTCGGTACAAGATCATCCGCGGGTCGCTCGACACTCAGGGCGTCCGCAATCGCAAGCAGGCGCGCAGCAAGTACGGCGCGAAGAAGGAGAAGAGCTGATGCCGCGCAAGGGCCCCGCTGGCAAGCGCCAGCTGATCGCTGACCCGGTGTACAACTCGCCGCTGGTCACCGCGCTCATCAACAAGATTCTCCTGGACGGCAAGCGTTCCATCGCGCAGAGCATCGTGTACGACGCCCTCGAGGGCGCCCGCGAGAAGACCGGCAACGACCCGGTCGTCACGCTGAAGCGCGCGCTCGACAACGTCAAGCCGACCCTGGAGGTCCGCAGCCGCCGTGTCGGTGGCGCGACCTACCAGGTCCCCGTCGAGGTGCGGCCGGCCCGCAGCACCACCCTCGCCCTGCGCTGGCTGGTGGTGTACGCCCGGCAGCGTCGCGAGAAGACCATGACCGAGCGGCTGATGAACGAGCTGCTCGACGCGAGCAACGGACTCGGCGCGTCTGTCAAGAAGCGCGAGGACACCCACAAGATGGCGGAGTCCAACAAGGCCTTCGCCCACTACCGCTGGTAACCCCGGCGGGTTGAGAACGACGAGACGACGCGAGGACGCGAGGACACTGTGGCTACCAAAACCGGTGTAGACCTGGCCAAGGTCCGCAACATCGGGATCATGGCCCATATCGACGCTGGCAAGACCACGACGACCGAGCGGATCCTGTACTACACGGGCATCAGCTACAAGATCGGCGAGGTCCACGACGGCGCCGCCACCATGGACTGGATGGAGCAGGAGCAGGAGCGGGGGATCACCATCACCTCCGCCGCCACCACCTGCGAATGGCCCGTCGACGACGTCAAGCACACGATCAACATCATCGACACCCCCGGGCACGTCGACTTCACCATCGAGGTGGAGCGCAACCTGCGGGTGCTCGACGGCGCGGTCGCGGTGTTCGACGGTGTCGCCGGCGTCGAGCCGCAGTCCGAGACGGTGTGGCGCCAGGCCGACCGTTACGGCGTGCCCCGCATGTGCTTCGTCAACAAGCTCGACCGCGTCGGCGCGGAGTTCCACCGCTGCGTCGACATGATCGAGAACCGTCTCAACGCGGTCCCGCTCGTGCTGCAGCTGCCGATCGGCGCCGAGGCGGACTTCAAGGGCGTCATCGACCTGGTGAACATGAAGGCCCTCCTGTGGAACGAGGAGGCCAAGCTCGGCGAGATGTACGACACGGTCGACATCCCCGAGACGCACGCCGAGTCGGCCCGCGAGTGGCACGACAAGCTGGTCGAGACGCTCGCCGAGAACGACGACGAGATCATGGAGCTGTACCTGGAGGGCAACGAGCCCACCGTGGAGCAGCTGCACGCCGGCATCCGCCGCGCCACGATCTCCGCCGCCGTGACCCCGGTGACCTGCGGCACCGCCTTCAAGAACAAGGGCGTGCAGCCGCTGCTGGACGCGATCGTCCGCTACCTGCCCTCGCCGCTGGACGTCGAGGCCATCGAGGGCCACGCGGTCCGCGACGAGGAGAAGGTCCTCACCCGCAAGCCGAGCGAGGACGAGCCGTTCTCCGCGCTCGCCTTCAAGATCGCCAGCGACCCGCACCTGGGCAAGCTCACCTTCGTCCGCGTGTACTCCGGCGTGCTGGAGTCCGGCGCGAGCGTGATGAACTCCGTCAAGGAGCGCAAGGAGCGCATCGGCAAGATCTACCGGATGCACGCCAACAAGCGCACCGAGATCGAGCGCGCGGGCGCCGGCGACATCGTCGCGGTGATGGGCCTCAAGCAGACCACCACCGGTGAGACGCTGTGCGACGAGAAGGACCCGATCGTCCTCGAGTCGATGAACTTCCCGGCGCCGGTCATCCACGTGGCGATCGAGCCGAAGACCAAGGCCGACCAGCAGAAGCTGGGCACCGCGATCCAGCGGCTGGCCGAGGAGGACCCGTCCTTCCAGGTCCGCTCGGACGAGGACACCGGCCAGACCGTCATCTCCGGCATGGGCGAGCTCCACCTGGAGATCCTCGTCGACCGGATGAAGCGCGAGTTCAAGGTCGACGCCAACGTCGGCAAGCCGCAGGTGGCCTACCGCGAGACCATCAGCAAGAAGGTCGAGAAGGTCGAGTACACCCACAAGAAGCAGACGGGCGGCTCCGGCCAGTTCGGCCGCGTGATCATCGACCTGGAGCCGCTCGGCGGCGGGTCCGACGGTTACGAGTTCGAGAACAAGGTCACCGGTGGCCGCATCCCGCGGGAGTACATCCCGTCGGTCGACGCGGGCTGCCAGGAGGCCGCGGAGTTCGGTGTCCTCGCCGGCTACCCGATGGTGGGCGTCAAGGTCACCCTGCGAGACGGCGCCTACCACGAGGTCGACTCGTCGGAGATGGCGTTCAAGGTCGCCGGTTCCATGGCGTTCAAGGAGGCCGCCCGCAAGGCGTCCCCGACGCTGCTGGAGCCGATGATGGCCGTCGAGGTCACCACGCCCGAGGACAACATGGGCGACGTGATCGGCGACCTCAACAGCCGCCGCGGCCAGGTCCAGTCCATGGACGAGCGCAGCGGGATGCGCGTCATCAAGGCGCTCGTGCCGCTGTCCGAGATGTTCGGCTACGTGGGTGATCTGCGCAGCAAGACCCAGGGCCGGGCCGTCTTCACCATGCAGTTCGACTCCTACGCCGAGGTTCCGGGGAACGTCGCGCAGGAGATCATCGCGAAGGCGCGGGGCGAGTAAGCACCCGGGCCTGCCCACAGATCACACCAGACGTACATCGAAGCGGTCGTTCCAGACGGCCGAGGATCGCAACAAGGAGCAACCAGTGGCGAAGGCCAAGTTCGAGCGGACGAAGCCGCACGTGAACATCGGCACCATCGGTCACATCGACCACGGTAAGACCACGCTTACCGCGGCGATCACCAAGGTGCTCCACGACAAGTACCCGGACCTCAACCCCTTCACGCCGTTCGAGGACATCGACAAGGCGCCGGAGGAGCGCGAGCGCGGTATCACGATCTCCATCGCGCACGTGGAGTACCAGACCGAGTCCCGGCACTACGCGCACGTGGACTGCCCCGGTCACGCGGACTACATCAAGAACATGATCACCGGTGCGGCGCAGATGGACGGCGCCATCCTGGTGGTCGCCGCGACCGACGGCCCGATGCCGCAGACCAAGGAGCACGTGCTCCTGGCCCGCCAGGTCGGCGTCCCCTACATCGTCGTCGCGCTGAACAAGTGCGACATGGTGGACGACGAGGAGATCCTGGAGCTCGTCGAGCTCGAGGTCCGCGAGCTGCTGTCCGAGTACGAGTTCCCGGGCGACGACGTCCCGGTCGTGCGCGTGTCCGCCTTCCAGGCGCTGCAGGGCGACGAGAAGTGGTCCGAGTCCATCGTCGAGCTGATGAACGCCGTCGACGAGAACGTGCCGGAGCCGGTGCGCGACACCGAGAAGCCGTTCCTGATGCCGATCGAGGACGTCTTCTCGATCACCGGTCGCGGCACGGTCGTCACCGGCCGCATCGAGCGCGGCGTCGTGAACGTCAACGAGGAAGTCGAGATCATCGGCATCAAGGACGCGTCGTCCAAGACGACCGTCACCGGTGTCGAGATGTTCCGCAAGCTGCTCGACCAGGGCCAGGCGGGCGACAACGTCGGCCTGCTCCTGCGCGGCATCAAGCGCGAGGACGTCGAGCGCGGCCAGTGCGTCATCAAGCCGGGCACGAACACCCCGCACACCGAGTTCGAGGCGCAGGTCTACATCCTGTCCAAGGACGAGGGCGGCCGCCACACGCCGTTCTTCAACAACTACCGTCCGCAGTTCTACTTCCGGACCACGGACGTCACCGGCGTGGTGAACCTCCCCGAGGGCACCGAGATGGTCATGCCGGGCGACAACACCGAGATGCGCGTCGAGCTGATCCAGCCCGTCGCCATGGAGGAGGGCCTGAAGTTCGCCATCCGTGAGGGTGGCCGGACCGTGGGCGCCGGTCGCGTCACCAAGGTCATCAAGTAACACCCCTCGTGGACGCGGCGGCCCAGCCGCCGGCAGGACCGGGCGACTGGGCCGCCGCGTCACGACCAGGAAGTAAACAGCGGCACTACAGCAAAGGACACCGAGGCCACCATGGCGGGACAGAAGATCCGCATCCGGCTCAAGGCCTACGACCACGAGGTCATCGACACCTCCGCGAAGAAGATCGTTGAGACGGTGACGCGGACGGGCGCCAAGGTCGCGGGCCCGGTGCCGCTGCCGACCGAGAAGAACGTGTACTGCGTCATCCGCTCGCCGCACAAGTACAAGGACAGCCGCGAGCACTTCGAGATGCGCACGCACAAGCGGTTGATCGACATCATCGACCCGACGCCCAAGACGGTCGACTCGCTGATGCGGCTCGACCTTCCGGCCGGCGTTGACATCGAGATCAAGCTCTGAGGGACGCACCAGAAATGAGCACGCAGAGGAAGGGCGTCCTGGGCGAGAAGCTCGGCATGACCCAGGTCTTCGACGATGAGGGCCGGATCGTTCCGGTGACCGTCGTCCAGGCCGGGCCGTGTGTCGTCACGCAGCTCCGCACCCAGGAGAAGGACGGCTACACCGCCGTCCAGATCGGGTACGGGCAGATCGACCCGCGCAAGGTGAACAAGCCGCGCACGGGCCACTTCGAGAAGGCCGGCGTCACGCCGCGCCGCTACCTCGTCGAGCTGCGTTCGGACGACACCACCGAGTTCGAACTCGGCCAGGAGATCACCGCTGGCGTCTTCGAGGCCGGCCAGAAGATCGACGTCACCGGCACGAGCAAGGGCAAGGGCACCGCCGGTGTCATGAAGCGCCACGGCTTCAAGGGCCTCGGCGCCTCGCACGGCACCCAGCGCAAGCACCGCTCGCCGGGCTCGATCGGCGGCTGCGCGACCCCGGGTCGCGTCTTCAAGGGCCTCCGCATGGCGGGACGGCACGGCAACGCCCGTACCACCGTGCAGAACCTGACCGTCCACGCCGTCGACGCGGAGAAGAACCTGCTGCTCATCAAGGGCGCGGTTCCCGGTCCCAACGGCGGCGTGGTGCTGGTCCGCGACGCAGTGAAGGGGACGGGCAAGTGACCTCCAAGCTCGACATCGACCTGCCCGCCGAGGTCTTCGACGCGAAGACCAGCGTGCCGCTGATCCACCAGGTCGTGGTGGCGCAGCTGGCCGCGGCGCGGCAGGGGACGCACGCCACGAAGACCCGCGGCGAGGTGTCCGGCGGCGGCAAGAAGCCGTACCGGCAGAAGGGCACCGGCCGCGCCCGCCAGGGTTCGACCCGCGCTCCCCAGTTCGCCGGCGGCGGCACGGTGCACGGCCCGCAGCCGCGGGACTACTCGCAGCGGACGCCCAAGAAGATGAAGGCCGCCGCGCTGCGCGGCGCCCTGTCGGACCGCGCCCGCTACGGCCGGGTGCACGTGGTCGACCACATCATCGAGGGCGACACCCCGAAGACGAAGACGGCGCTGACGGCGCTGCGCTCGGTCACCGAGGCCAAGCGCGTCCTGCTGGTCCTGGACCGCGAGGACGAGTTGACCTGGAAGAGCCTGCGCAACGAGCCGAGCGTGCACGTTCTCGTCTCCGACCAGCTCAACACCTACGACGTGCTGGTGAACGACGACGTCGTCTTCACGCAGAAGGCGTACGACGAGTTCATCTCGCGCGCGGCGAAGAAGTAAGGAGGGTCGCACAGTGAACAAGATCGCCGACCCCCGCGACGTCATCATCGCGCCGGTCGTCTCGGAGAAGAGCTACGGGCTGCTGGACGAGAACAAGTACACGTTCGTCGTCCGGACCGACGCCAACAAGACGCAGATCAAGCAGGCCGTCGAGTCGGTGTTCGGCGTCAAGGTGACGAACGTGAACACGCTCAACCGGCCCGGCAAGCGCAAGCGCACCCGGTTCGGCTACGGCAAGCGCAAGGACACCAAGCGCGCCATCGTCAGCCTCGCCGAGGGCGAGCGGATCGACATCTTCGGCGGCCCGGCCTAAACAGCCGGGGTCGTCCCGAAGACTGAAATAGGGATGAACGAAAAAGATGGGCATCCGTAACTACAAGCCGACGACTCCGGGTCGTCGCGGCTCCAGCGTGGCCGACTTCGTCGAGGTCACGCGCAGCGAGCCGGAGAAGTCGCTGCTGCGTCCTCTCCCCAAGAAGGGCGGCCGCAACAACCACGGCCGCATCACGACCCGGCACCAGGGCGGCGGCCACAAGCGCGCCTACCGCGTGATCGACTTCCGCCGGCACGACAAGGACGGCGTCCCGGCGAAGGTCGCGCACATCGAGTACGACCCGAACCGCACCGCCCGCATCGCGCTGCTGCACTACGCCGACGGCGAGAAGCGCTACATCCTCGCGCCGCGGAACCTGCGCCAGGGCGACCGCGTCGAGAACGGGCCGGGCGCGGACATCAAGCCGGGCAACTGCCTGCCGCTGCGCAACATCCCGACGGGTACCGTCATCCACGCCATCGAGCTGCGGCCCGGCGGCGGCGCCAAGATCGCCCGCTCCGCGGGCGCCGGCGTCCAGCTGCTGGCCAAGGAGGGCAAGTACGCCACGCTGCGCATGCCCTCGGGCGAGATGCGGATGGTGGACGTGCGCTGCCGCGCGACGGTCGGCGAGGTCGGCAACGCCGAGCAGTCGAACATCAACTGGGGCAAGGCCGGCCGGATGCGGTGGAAGGGCAAGCGCCCGACCGTCCGCGGTGTGGCCATGAACCCGATCGACCACCCGCACGGTGGTGGTGAGGGCAAGACCTCCGGCGGTCGGCACCCGGTGAACCCGAACGGTAAGAAGGAAGGCCGCACTCGCCAGGCGAACAAGTCGAGCGACCGGCTGATCGTCCGTCGTCGCAGCAAGAAGAAGCGGTAGGAGTCGCTCGTCATGCCACGTAGCCTTAAGAAGGGTCCCTTCGTGGACGACCACCTGATCAAGAAGGTGGACGTCCAGAACGAGAAGGGCACCAAGAACGTCATCAAGACGTGGTCCCGGCGCTCCATGATCGTGCCGGACATGATCGGTCACACGATCGCCGTGCACGACGGCCGCAAGCACGTGCCGGTGTTCATCACCGACGCCATGGTGGGGCACAAGCTCGGCGAGTTCGCGCCGACGAGGACGTTCCGCAGCCACGTCAAGGAAGACCGCCGCAGCCGTCGCGGCTGAGCGGGCACGTAGGAGAGAGGGAACAGCGATGGAAGCCAGGGCCCAGGCGCGGTTCATCCGCGTCACGCCCATGAAGGCCCGCCGCGTGGTGGACCTCATCCGCGGCCTGCCTGCCGCGGAGGCGCAGGCGGTGCTGCGGTTCGCCCCCCAGGCCGCCAGTGAGCCGGTGGGCAAGGTGCTGGCCAGTGCCATTGCCAACGCCGAGCACAACTTCAAGCTCGACACGGGCACGCTCGTCGTGAGCGGCGCGTGGGTCGACGAGGGGCCGACGCTGAAGCGTTTCCGTCCCCGCGCCCAGGGTCGGGCTTACCGCATCAACAAGCGCACGAGCCACATCACCGTGGTCGTCGCCCCGAAGGACGAGGTCGCTTCGGCCGGCGGTAAGAAGACGAGGAGGGCCCGGTAGTGGGTCAGAAGATCAACCCGCACGGGTTCCGCCTGGGCGTCACCACCGACCACAAGTCCGTGTGGTTCGCCACGAAGCTCTACAAGGACTACGTCAAGGAAGACGTCCAGATCCGGCGCATGCTGCAGAAGGGCATGGACCGGGCGGGCATCTCCAAGGTGGAGATCGAGCGGACCCGTGACCGTGTCGAGGTCAACATCCACACCGCCCGGCCGGGCATCGTCATCGGCCGCCGCGGCGCGGAGGCCGAGCGCCTCCGGGGCGACCTGGAGAAGCTGACCGGCAAGCAGGTCCGGCTGAACATCCTCGAGGTGAAGAACCCCGAGATCGACGCGCAGCTCGTCGCGCAGGGCGTGGCCGAGCAGCTGTCCAGCCGGGTCGCGTTCCGCCGCGCCATGCGCAAGGCGATCCAGTCGGCGATGAAGTCCGGCGCCAAGGGCATCAAGGTGCAGTGCGGCGGCCGTCTCGGCGGCGCCGAGATGTCGCGGTCGGAGTTCTACCGCGAGGGCCAGGTCCCGCTGCACACGCTGCGCGCCGACATCGACTACGGGTTCTACGAGGCCCGGACGACGTTCGGCCGCATCGGCGTGAAGGTGTGGATCTACAAGGGCGAGGCCGCGGCGACGCGCGCCGAGCGTGAGCAGAAGGCCGCGCAGCAGCGCGCCGCCGGCGGTGGCGGCGGTGGCCGCGAGCGTCGCGGTGGCGGCGGCGGCGAGCGCCGCGGCGGCGGTCGCGGTGGACGCGGCGGTCGCGGTGGCGAGCGCGGCGGTGCCCGCGGCGGCGAGGCCCGCGGCGGCAACGAGGCGCCGAAGCAGCAGCAGAGTTCCGAGCAGCCGGCGCAGACGGCCGACGCTGCTCCGCAGGGTGAGGGGAGCTGAGTAACCCATGCTGATCCCTCGCAAGGTCAAGCACCGCAAGCAGCACCACCCGAAGCGCCGCGGCATGGCCAAGGGCGGCACCAAGGTGACGTTCGGCGAGTACGGCATCCAGGCGGTCGAGGCCGCCTACGTGACGAACCGGCAGATCGAGGCCGCGCGTATCGCGATGACCCGCCACATCAAGCGTGGCGGCAAGGTCTGGATCAACATCTTCCCGGACCGTCCGCTGACCAAGAAGCCCGCGGAGACCCGGATGGGTTCCGGTAAGGGCTCCGTGGAGTGGTGGGTCGCGAACGTCAAGCCGGGCCGCGTGCTGTTCGAGATCTCCTACCCGAACGAGCAGATCGCCCGCGAGGCGCTGACCCGCGCGATCCACAAGCTTCCCATGAAGTGCAAGATCGTTAAGCGAGAGGTGGGTGAGTCCTGATGGCCAAGGGTCTTACCGCCGACGACCTGCGGACCGAGCCCGAGGACGTTCTGGTCACCAAGCTGAAGGAGGCGAAGGAGGAGCTGTTCAACCTCCGCTTCCAGGCCGCGACCGGCCAGCTTGAGAGCCACGGGCGGCTGCGCACCGTCAAGCGCGAGATCGCCCGCATCTACACCGTGATGCGGGAGCGCGAGCTCGGCATCGTCACGGTCGCCGAGGACGCCGTGGAGGGCACCGAATGACCGAGCAGACTCAGGCGCGGAGCAGCCGCAAGGTCCTGGAGGGCCTGGTGGTCAGCGACAAGATGGACAAGACCGTGGTCGTGTCCGTCGAGGACCGTGTGAAGCACGCCAAGTACCACAAGGTCATCCGCCGCACGAAGAACTACAAGGCGCACGACGAGGCCAACGAGTGTGGCGTCGGCGACCGCGTCCGTCTCATGGAGACCCGCCCGCTGTCGGCGAGCAAGCGCTGGCGCGTGGTGGAGATCCTGGAGAAGGCCAAGTAGGAGCCGCGAGGCTCTCGCGGGACGCGAGTCCCGCATTGAACACCGATGGTTCCACCAGGCTCCTCGGACCAGGTCCGAGAGAGAACCGGTGTGACGAACAGGAGTTGACGTGATCCAGCAGGAGTCGCGACTCAAGGTCGCCGACAACACGGGTGCGAAGGAGATCCTTTGCATCCGCGTTCTCGGCGGCTCGGGTCGGCGCTACGCGGGAGTCGGCGACATCATCGTCGCGACGGTGAAGGACGCCCTTCCCGGCGCGGGCGTGAAGAAGGGTGACGTCGTCAAGGCGGTCGTCGTGCGCACCCGCAAGGAGCGCCGGCGCCCGGACGGCTCCTACATCCGCTTCGACGAGAACGCCGCGGTCCTGATCAAGGACGGCGGGGACCCCCGCGGCACCCGCATCTTCGGCCCGGTGGGCCGCGAACTGCGCGAGAAGAAGTTCATGCGCATCATCTCGCTCGCGCCGGAGGTGCTGTGATGAAGATCCGCAAGGGCGACGAGGTCGTCGTCATCGCCGGCAAGGACAAGGGCGCCACGGGCAAGGTCCTGCGCGTCCTCCCGCGTGAGGACCGCGTGGTCGTCGAGGGCGTCAACCTCATCACCAAGAACATCAAGGCCGACCAGCAGCGTGCCGGCAAGGAGAGCGGCCGCGTGACGGTCGAGGCGCCGCTGCACGTCAGCAACGTCGCGCTCGCCGAGGACGGCAAGCCGGTCCGGGTCGGCTACCGCATCAACGAGGACGGCACGAAGGTTCGGATCTCGCGCCGTAGCGGTAAGGAGATCTGAGACCGATGACCGAGACCGTCACCGAGCGTCCCGTCCCGCAGCCGAGGCTCAAGCTCCGCTACCGCGAGGAGATCGCGAAGCAGATGCAGGAGCAGTTCGGCTACGCCAACGTCATGCAGATCCCCGGGCTGACCAAGATCGTGGTCAACATGGGCGTCGGCGACGCGGCGAAGGACGCGAAGCTGATCGAGGGCGCGATCCGCGACCTCTCCCAGATCACCGGGCAGAAGCCGGCCGTGAACCGGGCCCGCAAGTCGATCGCGCAGTTCAAGCTGCGCGAGGGCATGCCGATCGGCGCGCACGCGACGCTGCGCGGCGACCGGATGTGGGAGTTCCTCGACCGGCTGCTCGCCACCGCGCTGCCCCGTATCCGTGACTTCCGCGGCCTGTCGCCGAAGCAGTTCGACGGCAACGGCAACTACACCTTCGGGCTGACCGAGCAGGTCATGTTCCACGAGGTCGACCCGGACAAGATCGACCGGACGCGGGGCATGGACATCACGGTCGTGACGACCGCGAAGACCGACGACGAGGGCCGGGCGCTGCTCAAGCTCCTGGGCTTCCCCTTCAAGGAGAACTGAGCAGATGGCGAAGAAGTCGCTGATCGCCAAGGCGGCGCGGAAGCCGAAGTTCGGCGTGCGCGCGTACACTCGTTGCTCGCGCTGCGGGCGCCCGCGCTCCGTCTACCGGAAGTTCGGCCTGTGCCGCGTGTGCTTCCGGGAGATGGCCCACCGCGGCGAGCTGCCGGGCATCACCAAGTCCAGCTGGTAGGAGCCTCCCCCCGGCGACGGGGGGAGCCCACCGGCGTGTATCAACCACCGGGCATCCGCACGGGTGCCCACGACCACGCCAAAGGTCCACGGGACGACATCACCCCGAGGAAACCGTGGCGAGGGAGGGCCAGCAGGCCATGACGATGACCGACCCGATCGCAGACATGCTGACGCGTCTGCGCAACGCGAATTCGGCGTACCACGACTCGGTGGCGATGCCGTACTCGAAGATCAAGGCGCACATCGCCGAGATCCTCCAGCAGGAGGGCTACATCTCGGGCTGGACCGTGGAGGACGCCGAGGTCGGCAAGAAGCTCACCATCGAGCTGAAGTTCGGACCGACCCGCGAGCGTTCGATCGCCGGCATCAAGCGCGTCTCGAAGCCGGGTCTGCGCGTGTACGCGAAGAAGGACAACCTGCCGAAGGTGCTGGGCGGGCTGGGCGTCGCGATCATCTCGACGTCCTCCGGCCTGATGACCGACCGGCAGGCGGGCAAGCGCGGCGTGGGCGGCGAAGTCCTCGCCTACGTCTGGTGAGGGGAGGGCTCTAACAATGTCGCGAATCGGACGTCTCCCCATCACCGTGCCCAGCGGCGTCGAGGTCACGCTCGACGGCCGGGAGGTCACCGTCAAGGGGCCGAAGGGCACGCTGTCGCACACGGTCGCCGAGCCGATCGAGGTGGCGATGGAGGACGGCAAGGTCACCGTGACCCGGCCGAACGACATCAACACGGTGCGCGCCCTGCACGGGCTCACCCGCTCGCTGATCAACAACATGGTCGTCGGTGTCACCGAGGGCTACAAGAAGACCCTGGTCATCCAGGGCGTCGGCTACCGTGTGGTGGCCAAGGGCAAGAACCTCGAGTTCTCGCTCGGGTACAGCCACCCGATCACGGTCGAGCCCCCCGAGGGCATCACCTTCACGGTGGAGCGGCCGACCCAGCTGACGGTCGAGGGCATCGACAAGCAGAAGGTCGGCGAGATCGCCGCCAACATTCGCAAGCTGCGCAAGCCCGACCCGTACAAGGGCAAGGGCGTGCGGTACGAGGGCGAGCAGATCCGCCGCAAGGTCGGAAAGGCTGGTAAGTAGTCATGGCAGGCACCAAGGCCCTGGCCGCCAAGGCCACGTCGGCGCGGGCCAAGTCCCGCAAGCGCCGGCACCTGCGGGTCCGGAAGAAGGTCGTGGGCAGCGCCGCGCGTCCTCGCCTGGTCGTGACCCGCTCCACCAAGCACGTGTTCGTCCAGGTCATCGACGACAGCAAGGGCCACACGCTGGCCTACGCGTCGACGATGGAGGCGGACCTGCGCGCCGACTCCGGCGACAAGACGGCCAAGTCCCGCAAGGTCGGCGAGCTCGTCGCCGCCCGCGCGAAGGAGGCCGGCGTCTCCGCGGTCGTGTTCGACCGCGGCGGCAACAAGTACCACGGCCGCATCGCCGCTGTCGCGGAGGGTGCGCGCGAGGGGGGCCTGGAGCTCTGATGGCCCTTTCCAAGGCAAACGAGAGGAACCACTGATGGCAGCGCAGAGGCGTGGTGGCGGTCAGGGTGGCGACCGTCGCGACGGCCGCCGCGACGACCGCCGCGGTGGCGCCGACAAGGGCCAGTCGTACATCGAGAAGGTCGTGGCGATCAACCGCGTCGCCAAGGTCGTCAAGGGCGGTCGCCGGTTCAGCTTCACCGCTCTGGTGATCGTCGGTGACGGCAACGGCACCGTCGGCGTCGGCTACGGCAAGGCCAAGGAGGTGCCCGCGGCGATCGCCAAGGGCGTCGAGGAGGCCAAGAAGCACTTCTTCAAGGTGCCGCGGATCCAGGGCACCATCCCGCACCTGGTGCAGGCGCGGGACGCGGCGGGCGAGGTCCTGCTGCGCCCGGCCGCCCCCGGTACCGGCGTGATCGCCGGTGGTCCGGTGCGCGCGGTGCTGGAGTGCGCGGGCATCCACGACGTGCTGAGCAAGTCGCTGGGCAGTGACAACGCGATCAACATCGTGCACGCCACGATCGCGGGGCTGAAGTCGCTGAAGCGTCCGGAGGAGATCGCGGCCAAGCGCGGCCTGCCGATCGAGGACGTCGCCCCGGCGGCCATGCTGCGCGCTCGCGCGGCGGGCAGCGAGCCGAGGGCGGAGGCCGCGACCTCATGAGCAACCTGAAGATCACGCAGACCAAGTCCGTGATCAGCGAGAAGCAGAACCAGCGTGACACGCTGCGCACCCTCGGCCTGAAGAAGATCGGGCAGAGCGTGGTCCGCGAGGACCGCCCCGAGGTGCTCGGCATGATCCGGACGGTGGCCCACCTGGTCACCGTCGAGGAGGTCGACTGACATGGCCGCCGATCTGGAGAAGGACGGCACGCCGCTCAAGATCCACGACCTGCGTCCGGCCCCCGGCGCCAACAAGGCCAAGATCCGCAAGGGTCGCGGCGAGGCGTCCAAGGGCAAGACGGCGGGCCGCGGCACCAAGGGCACCAAGGCCCGCAGCACGGTGCCGGTCGGGTTCGAGGGCGGCCAGATGCCGCTGATCCGCCGGGTGCCGAAGCTGAAGGGCTTCAAGAACCCGAACCGGGTCGAGTTCCAGGTGGTGAACCTGGACAAGCTCGCGGCGCTCTACCCCGAGGGCGGCGAGGTCACCGCCGAGGACCTGGCGGCCAAGGGCGCGGTGCGCCGCGGCCGGCCGGTGAAGGTCCTCGGCACCGGCGAGATCTCCGTGGCCGTGCAGGTGAAGGCGCACGCCTTCTCCGGCGCCGCCAAGGAGAAGATCGCCGCCGCCGGCGGGACCGCCGACGAGCTGTAAGGCGACACCTTCGATGCCGGGGCCGTCTTCGCCTTGCCCCGCGGGCCGTAGGGCCCGCGGGGCGGGCGGGGCGGCCCCGGTCTCATCTGCTGTTAGAGTCACACCGGCGGAGGCGACGCGCGTGAGATTCCCCACGATCTTCGTTTCCGCCGCATCCCATGGACTTGTAACCGGCCCCTCGGCGGCCATGTTCTCGCCAGTCGCGCAGGAGGAATGGTGCTGACCGCGTTCACTCGGGCTTTCCGTACGCCCGACCTGCGTAAGAAGCTGTTGTTCACGTTGTTCATGATCCTGGTGTTCCGGATCGGGGCGACCCTTCCGACGCCGAACGTGAACGTGAGCGTGCTGAAGTCGACCGCGGACGCGGCGAAGAAGAGCAACCAGCTGTACGGTCTCGTCGACCTGTTCAGCGGCGGCGCGCTGCTGAAGCTGTCGGTGTTCGCGCTGGGGATCATGCCGTACATCACGGCGAGCATCATCCTGCAGCTGCTGACGGTGGTGATCCCGCGGCTGGAGGCCCTCAAGAAGGAGGGCCAGGCGGGCACCACGAAGATCACCCAGTACACCCGGTACCTGACGATCGGGCTGGGCATCCTGCAGGCGACCGGCATCGTGGCGATGGCCAGCACCGGGCAGCTGTTCCAGGGGCAGTCGGGCAGCGACAACATCCTGTACGACACCGGCGTGTTCCCGATCATCACCATGGTGATCTGCATGGTGGCGGGCACCTCGGTGATCATGTGGCTGGGCGAGCTGATGACCGACCGCGGCGTCGGCAACGGCATGTCGATCCTGATCTTCACGCAGGTGGTGGCGGTCTTCCCGTCCCAGTTCTGGAGCATCTACAAGGCCAAGAACGGGTTCGTCTTCGCGCTGGTGATCATCGTCGGGCTGGCCATCATGGCGGGCGTGGTCTTCGTCGAGCAGGCGCAGCGCCGCATCCCGGTGCAGTACGCCAAGCGGATGGTGGGCCGGCGGATGTACGGCGGCACCTCGACCTACATCCCGCTGAAGGTGAACCAGGCGGGCATCATCCCCGTGATCTTCGCCTCATCGCTGCTGTACCTGCCGGTGCTCGCGACGCAGCTGTGGCCGAACACCAAGTGGCTGCAGAAGGTGCAGCCCTACCTCCAGCAGGACAATCCCTGGCACATGGGGATCTTCTTCGTCTTCATCATCTTCTTTACCTACTTCTACGTGGCGATCACCTTCAACCCCACTGAAGTCGCCGACAACATGAAGAAGTATGGTGGATTCATCCCAGGTATCCGTCCTGGCCGGCCGACCGCCGAGTACCTCGACTACGTGCTGACCCGGATCACCACACCCGGTGCGCTCTACCTGGGGCTCGTCGCCCTGATCCCCATGGTGGCGTTCGCACTCCTGAACGCGACCCAGAACTTCCCCTTCGGCGGCACGAGCATCCTCATCGTCGTCGGCGTCGGACTGGATACCGTGAAGCAGATCGAGAGTCAGCTACAGCAGCGCAACTACGAGGGCTTCCTCCGGTAGTGCGTATCGTGCTGGTGGGCCCCCCGGGAGCGGGCAAGGGGACGCAGGCCCAGTTCATCGCATCTCATCTGTCCATCCCGAAGATCTCGACAGGTGACATCTTCCGCGCCAACGTGAGCGGCGGCACCGAACTCGGCCGGCAGGCCAAGGAGTACATGGACCGCGGCGACCTCGTCCCCGACGAGGTGACGATCGCGATGGTGCGCGACCGGCTCGGCGAGGACGACGCGCGCGACGGGTTCCTGCTCGACGGGTTCCCGCGCAACGTCCCGCAGGCCGAGACGCTGAAGAAGATCCTGGCCGAGTGGGACACCCGCCTGGACATCGTCCTGGAACTGGTCGTCGACGAGGACGAGGTCGTCCGGCGCCTGTCGGGCCGCCGTACCTGCGACAAGTGCGGCCGGATCTGGCACGTCGACTTCGACGACAAGCAGGACGACATCTGCGACGACTGCGGCGGGCGGCTCTTCCAGCGCGACGACGACAAGGAAGAGGTCGTCATGCACCGGCTGGAGGTCTACCGGCACGACACGGCGCCGCTGGTGCAGTTCTACGCGGACGAGAACATCCTTGTGGGGATCGACGCGACCGGCCCGGTCGAGGAGGTCACCAAGCGCGCGCTGACGGCGCTGCGGCCGCTGGAGAGGGACTGAGGGACTGAGCTTCGGGACCGCGCGCTCGCGGTCCCCGGGACCGGCGCGCCGGCGGATGACGGAGCATGGAGGCAGCGGCAGGCTGTTCCCGGCTCCGGTCCGCGCCAGGCGGGTCCCGACCGGGCATGAACGGTGGACGTGGACGCCGGGGCCGCTTCGTGGCGGTCCCGGCGATCTTTGTTAGGGGGAGACATGTTCAAGAGGCGCAGGCCCGCGATCCAGGTGAAGACGCCCGAGCAGATCGAGCGGATGCGCGCGGCGGGGCTGCTGGTCGGCCGCACCCTGGAGGTCCTCCGGGAGGCGGTGAAGCCGGGGATCAGCACGCTCGACCTCGACGCGATCGCCGAGCGGCACATCCGCGACCACGGCGGCGTGCCGTCGTTCCTCGGCTACCACGGCTTCACCGGGACGATCTGCGCGTCGATCAACGAGGAGATCGTGCACGGCATCCCGCGGCCGGACAAGATCCTGCGGGACGGCGACGTCATCTCCCTCGACTGCGGCGCGATCGTGGACGGCTGGCACGGCGACGCGGCGATCACCGTCCCGGTCGGGGAGGTCGACGACGAGCTGCGGCGGCTGCTGGAGGTCACCGAGACGTCCCTGTGGCACGGTCTGGCGGCCGGAAAGGCCGGGGCCCGCCTCACGGACATGTCGCACGCGATCGAGTCTCACATCCGCTCTCAGGGCTCCTACGGCATTGTCGAGGGCTACGGCGGGCACGGCATCGGGACCGAGATGCACATGGACCCGCTGATCCCGAACCACGGCGCCCCCGGGCACGGCCCGGAGCTGGAGGTCGGGATGTGCTTCGCGGTGGAGCCGATGGTCAACCTCGGCACCAAGGAGACCGAGGAGCTCGACGACGGCTGGACGGTGATCACCACCGACCGCCGCGCCTCCGCGCACTTCGAGCACACGTTCGCCGTCACCCCGGACGGCCCCCGCGTCCTGACGGCCCTCGACGAGGGCCGGGAGTGGTTCGCCAGGCTGGAAGTAGGCTGATCGTAGGACGTACCGTGTCGTGACGATCGGGAGGGCATCGATGGCGCCGAACCCTGACATCCGGGCATCGGACGCCGATCGCGACCGGGTGGCGGAGAGCCTGCGCGAGCACTGCGCCGAGGGCCGGATCACGATGGACGAGATGCACGAGCGCCTGGAGTCCACGTACGCGGCCAAGACCCTCGGCGACCTCCAGGAGATCACCGCCGATCTGCCGGAGCACGACCTCTACCAGCACCCGATCCCGGCGTCGCGCCCCAACAGCACCGCGAGCCCGGCCGTCCGGCGCTCGGGCGGCGACCTGTACCGGCAGGGCGGGCGGGCCGTCTGGGCGACCTGGGCGACCGTCAGCGCGATCAACTTCGTGGTGTGGCTGGCCCTTGCGGTCACCGGCAACGTGGTCTACCCGTGGTGGATCTGGGTGGCCGGGCCGTGGGGCGCCCTGCTCCTCATCGGGGCGGTTTTCGGCCCCAGGCGCCGCCCCTGACCTTCCGGAGGGCTACTCCACGTCCATCAGCGGGCGGTAGTTGCCCGTCGGGACGAAATGGGTCGTGGCCGCGCCCTCGTCGGACACCAGGTGCACCGCGAACCCGGCGGGCTCCCCGGTCACCGCCGCCCGTCCCGGGTGCGTCAGGTCCAGGAACAGCTGCCGGTAGGTGCTCGGGCACGTCGTGCTGACCGTCCCGGCCAGCGACCCCACCGACCCCCGGTGCACGTGCCCCGAGATGATCCGCACCACCTGCGGATGCCGGGAGATCACCTTCGCGAACCCCGCCGGGTCGACGAACCGCATGTCGTCGATGAACCTGATCCCGATGGGGAACGGCGGATGGTGCGTCGCGACCACCGTCGGCGTGGCCGGCGCGGCGCCGAGCGCCCCGTCCAGCCACGCGAGCCGCTCCTCGCTCATGTGCCCGTGCGGATGCCCGTCCACGGTGGTGTCGCAGCACACCAGCCGCACGCCCGCCACGTCCACCGCGTACTGGACGGGCGCCTGCGGCCAGATCCCGGTGTCGACCACGGCGGGGTGATCGTCGAACGCGGCGCGCATGGCGTCCCGGTCGTCGTGGTTGCCGGGCATCGGGTAGACCGCCATCGGCAGCGGCGACAGCAGCGCGTGCAGCCGCGCGTACTCCTCGGGCCGCCCGCCGTCGGCGAGGTCGCCGGTCAGCACCACCGCGTCCGGCCGCGCGGGCAGCGCCAGCAGGCTGGACACCGCCGCGCGCAGGGCCCGCACGGGCCCCGACCCGTCGTCCACCTCGCCGTCACGTCCGGCGGCCAGGTGGATGTCGCTCAACTGCGCGATGATCGCCATTGATCCTCCCCTCGCCAGGGCACGTCCCAGCACATCACGGCCCCGCCTTCGGGGCACCCCCCGGCCCCCGCGCCGCAGACGATCTTCGCGTCCGAGCGCCTCCCTGTCGAACCGGCGCCGCTAGGCTGCGGCCCGCCCCCTGCACAAACGCCCCGGGAGTGATGTTCGTGCCGCCCTGGACCCTGGAGACCCTCGGCACCTGCGCCCCCGGCCGGCACGCCCTCGCGACGCCCCGTCTCTTCCTGCGCACCGCCACCCTCGCCGACGCCCTCCCGCTGCTGGCGGCCGGAAGCGACCCCGAGGCACAGCGCGGCCTGGGCTGGCCCGCCGGGCAGATCGTGCCCGCCTGGCGCCGCCGCAGCGCCCTGCGCTGGCGCATGGCGATGCGGCCGTCCTCGGACGGAGCGCCCGCCACCCCGTTGCCGAACCTGTACATAGCCCTCGACCGAGCCCGGCCGAGGACGGGCGGACGGTCTCTGGGGTGTGGTACGTGTCGCCCGTGCGGTGCGCGACCGGCCGGGGGCCGGGCTGGAAGAGCACTTCGCCCTGGACGGGCGCCTTGAGCCCTGTGCAGGCGCCTTAGGGCCGCGCACGCCCCCGATGGCCGTGGTGCGGGAGGCGGGCTCGGAGCCGCCGGATCAGGCGACGTGGGGGATGACCAGGGACAGGGCCGAGGTGACGTCCTCGGGGGCGGGCGCGACGTCGGGGACGACGTCGCGCAGGGCCAGCCAGCCGTTGATCGCCTGCACCGTCGGCTTGGCCTCCACGAGCTGCGGGTCGTCGACGCCGTACCAGGCGGCGACCTTCGACCAGCGCCACAGCCGGTGGCCCGCCGTGGAGATCTCGGACGCGGGGAAGCCGGTGGCGCCGCGGGCGCCGGTGATCGCGTGCCGGACCGAGTCCGCGGACCTGCCGACGCGGTCGGCGATGTCGCGGATCGTCAGCAGCGGGTCGGCCTCCACCTGCAGCACGTGCAGGCCCTCCGCGCTGGCCTCGACGTGCTCGACCACCTCCATGATGGCGGCGGCGAGGGTCGCGCCCTGCCAGGCGCACGAGGCGTTGCCCGGACGGTCGGCGTGCTGCGGCTCGCTGATGATGGACACGGTGACGGCGCCGTGCGTCCGGTCGAACAGCGGGTCCAGCTCGTCCTCGTAGAGGGGACGGCTCAGGATCAGCGCGAAGTCATAGCTCGGCATGCTGACCCTCCTCCGACGTATCTCTCCTGAAAGGTACAACGCGCGAGCGAGGTATGCTTGACTCGGAAGCAGTCTCCGGACCCATATCATGCGTTGATTTCGCATTGGGCGGTTCGGTGCCGTAGACTGCTGTGCCGGTCCGTTGTCGGCCGCCTGTTCCCCTTGTTCTCGATGCGTCCGCGTCGTGGCACGGGCGCGGCCGTGCCCCTCGCGGGGTCTCGGGCCGGGTCCAATGAGCCGATCAGTGAAGCGCGGAGGACATGCCCAAGAAAGAAGGGGCCATCGAGATCGAGGGCACCGTCATCGAGTCCCTCCCGAACGCCATGTTCCGGGTGGAGCTCGACAACGGGCACAAGGTGCTCGCCCACATCAGCGGCAAGATGCGGATGCACTACATCCGGATCCTGCCGGACGACCGCGTCGTTGTGGAGCTGAGCCCCTACGACCTCACGCGCGGTCGGATCGTCTACCGCTACAAGTAATCCCACTGGGGTTGCCTTCCCCGTGCGTGGCGGCGCGGGGGTGACCCTTATCTCTAGGAGACCCAGTGAAGGTCAAGCCGAGCGTCAAGAAGATCTGCCAGAAGTGCCGCGTCATCCGCCGGCACGGCCGGGTCATGGTCATCTGCTCCGACCCGCGCCACAAGCAGCGCCAGGGCTGACCGGCACCAGCCGGACGGTCCACAACAGCAAGCGCATCGCAGCCTTCGCACAGGTCGCCGTACAGCTCGTCCCGGGATCCCCGGTGATCGGGTTGTACGGCACCACTGTGTGAAGGGAGACCCTCGGACGACGGAGGCCGAGGCCGCCACCCGGGCAGGGTGTGTGCGGGGGCGATGCGTCCATACCTCCGCGAAATGAAGGGAACTGCCCAAGATGGCACGCCTCCTCGGCGTCGACCTCCCGCGCGAAAAGCGCCTCGAGGTCGCTCTCACCTACATCTTCGGCATCGGCCGGACCCGGGCCCTGGCGACCCTGGAGGGCACCGGCATCAGCGGTGACCTGCGGGTGCACCAGCTCGGCGACGACGAGCTGGTCAAGCTCCGCGACTGGATCGAGAAGAACTACCAGATCGAGGGCGACCTGCGCCGCGAGATCCAGGGGAACATCCGCCGGAAGATCGAGATCGGGTGCTACCAGGGCATCCGGCACCGCCGCGGTCTGCCCGTCCACGGCCAGCGCACCCAGACCAACGCGCGCACCCGCAAGGGCAAGAAGAAGACCGTGGCCGGCAAGAAGAAGGCCGGCAAGAAGTAGTCCGGAGTCGGTCCTCCGGATCGATGACCTCGAGAGTAGAGAGAGCAGATGCCTCCTAAGAGCCGTGTCGGCGCCAAGAAGGTGCGCCGCAAGGAGAAGAAGAACGTCGCTCACGGGCACGCCCACATCAAGAGCACGTTCAACAACACGATCGTCTCGATCACCGACCCCAACGGCAACGTGATCTCCTGGGCCTCCTCGGGCCACGTGGGCTTCAAGGGCTCGCGCAAGTCGACCCCGTTCGCCGCGCAGCAGGCCGCCGAGGCCGCCGCCCGGCGCGCGATGGAGCACGGCATGCGCAAGGTCGACGTCTTCGTCAAGGGCCCCGGCTCCGGTCGCGAGACCGCGATCCGCTCGCTCCAGGCCACCGGCCTGGAGGTGGGCTCCATCCAGGACGTCACGCCCGTTCCGCACAACGGCTGCCGGCCGCCCAAGCGCCGCCGCGTCTGAGGCCGTAGGGGAGATCACAGAACAATGGCTCGTTACACCGGTGCGGACTGCAAGCTCTGCCGCCGCGAGAAGATGAAGCTGTTCCTCAAGGGCAGCAAGTGCGAGGGCCCGAAGTGCCCGATCGAGATCCGTCCTTACCCGCCGGGTGAGCACGGCCGCGGTCGGCCCAAGGAGACCGAGTACCTGCTGCAGCTGCGCGAGAAGCAGAAGGCCAAGCGCATCTACGGCGTGCTGGAGCGGCAGTTCAGCAACTACTACGTCGAGGCGAACCGCCAGGGCGGCAAGACGGGTGAGAACCTGCTGCGCCTGCTCGAGCGCCGGCTCGACAACGTGGTCTACCGCGCGGGCTTCGCCAAGTCCCGCGACATGGCCCGCCAGCTCATCCGCCACGGCCACATCCGGGTCAACGGCAGGAAGGTCAACATCCCGTCCTTCCTGGTGAGCGAGGCCGACATCGTCGACGTCAAGAGCAAGTCGCTCGAGATGACGCCGTTCCAGGTCGCCAAGGCCGAGGTCGGCGAGCGCCAGGTCCCGGCGTGGCTCGGGATCGACGGCGAGAAGATGCGGATCCTCGTGCACGCGCTGCCCGTGCGCCAGCAGATCGACGCTCCCGTCCAGGAGCAGCTGATCGTCGAGCTCTACTCCAAGTAGGAGCTCCGCAACAAGCAGGACCCCGCGTTCCACCGGGATGCCGCGCTCCGCGTGGCATCCTGGTGGGACGGGGAACACTCCAGAACGCGGTCGTCAAATAGCGGGCACCGCGGGAAGAAGGCACCAACATGCTCATCGCTCAGCGTCCAACTCTCACCGAAGAGCAGGTCGACGAGTACCGGTCGCGGTTCACCATCGAGCCGCTGGAGCCGGGCTTCGGCTACACGATCGGCAACTCGCTCCGCCGTACGCTGCTCTCCTCGATCCCCGGTGCGGCCGTCACCAGCATCCGGATCGAGGGCGTGCTCCACGAGTTCTCCACCGTCCCGGGGGTCAAGGAGGATGTCACCGACATCATCCTGAACCTCAAGGAGCTGGTGGTCTCCTCCGAGCACGACGAGCCCGTGGTGATGTACCTGCGCAAGCAGGGCCCGGGCGAGGTCACCGCGGCCGACATCGCGCCGCCGGCGGGCGTCGAGGTCCACAACCCGGACCTGCACATCGCCACCCTGAACAACAAGGCCAAGCTGGAGATGGAGCTGACGGTCGAGCGCGGCCGCGGCTACGTCTCCGCCGCGCAGAACAAGCAGCCGGGCCAGGAGATCGGCCGGATCCCGATCGACTCCATCTACTCGCCCGTGCTGAAGGTCACCTACAAGGTCGAGGCGACCCGAGTCGAGCAGCGCACCGACTTCGACCGCCTGATCCTGGACGTGGAGACCAAGCAGGCGATGCTGCCGCGCGACGCGGTGGCCTCCGCCGGCAAGACCCTCGTCGAGCTGTTCGGGCTGGCCCGGGAGCTCAACGTCGAGGCCGAGGGCATCGACATGGGCCCGTCCCCGACGGACGCCGCGCTCGCCGCGGACCTGGCCCTGCCGATCGAGGAGCTGAACCTGACGGTCCGCTCCTACAACTGCCTCAAGCGCGAGGGCATCCACTCGGTGGGCGAGCTCGTGGCCCGCAGCGAGCAGGACCTCCTCGATATAAGGAATTTCGGCGCCAAGTCGATCGAAGAGGTCAAGCAGAAGCTCAACGACATGGGCCTGTCGCTGAAGGACTCCCCGCCCGGGTTCGACCCGAGCGCGGCGGCCGACAACTACGGCGACGACGACCAGAGCTACGCCGAGACCGAGCAGTACTAGAAACCCGATTCCGGACGGCCGGGGGCGACGTTCCCCGGCCGTTCCGGAACCAGCTGACACCGGTACCTGATACGGCCGGTGCAGGAAGGACGAGACATGCCGCAGCCCACCAAGGGCCCCCGCCTCGGCGGTAGCGCCGCCCACCAGAAGCTGATCCTGGCGAACCTGGCGACGGCGCTGTTCGAGCACGGCCGCATCACCACCACCGAGGCCAAGGCCCGGCGGGTGCGCCCGCTGGCGGAGAAGCTGATCACCAAGGCCAAGAAGGGCGACCTGCACAACCGTCGCCTGGTGGCCCGCACGATCCGCGACAAGGGCGTCGTGCACGAGCTCTTCACCGAGATCGCGCCGCGCTTCGAGAACCGCCCCGGCGGCTACACCCGCATCACCAAGATCGGGCCGCGCAAGGGCGACAACGCCCCCATGGCCGTGATCGAGCTGGTGCAGGAGCAGCTGTCGGCCGGCCCGGCGACCGCGCAGGCCGCCCCGGCGACCGAGGCCGCCCCGGCCGAGGCCCCGGCCGAGGCCCCCGCCGAGGAGACCGCCGCCGAGGAGACCGAGGCCCCGGCGACCGCCGAGGCCACCGGCGCCGACGAGGCGGAAGAGGGCAAGGACGAGAAGTAGCCCCCGGGCTACGGACCGCCGTCCTCCCGGTCCCCGCGTGCGCGGGGTTCGCGGGACGTCAAGAGTAGGCACGAGATGAACAGGCCCACCGTCGGTGTAAGACGGTGGGCCTGATCTTTGTCAGACTTGAGGGCATGGTCAGGTCAGGCGGCTGCGGACGGCGGGGGAGCGTGTCAATGGAAGACCCGATGAAACCACGGGCTCATCGGGGGGAACGGACGGGCAGTGGCGAAGGACAGTCCACCTGACATGACCGCACTGGTACGACTCCGCCTCGACATCGGATACGACGGGACGGACTTCGCGGGCTGGGCCCGGCAGCCGAACCAGCGCACCGTGCAAGGGGTGATCGAGGACGCCCTGGCGCGGATGCTGCGGCTGGATCCGCCGCCGATGCTGACCGTCGCGGGACGCACGGACGCGGGCGTGCACGCGCGCGCGCAGGTGGCGCATCTGGTGGTGCCGGTCGCCGCGTATTCGGCGATCAACGGGACGATGCCGCGCCGGCTGGCCGGGCTGCTGCCGCCGGACGTGCGGGTATGGCGGGTCTCGGTGGCCCCGGAGGGGTTCGACGCCCGGTTCTCGGCGCTGGCGCGCCGGTACGTGTACCGGGTGTGCGACAACCCGGTGGGCGTCGAGCCGCTGCGCCGCCACGACGTGCTGTGGCATCCGCGTCCGCTGAATTTGGACCGTATGAACGAGGCCGCGCGGCTGCTGGTAGGGGAGAACGACTTCGCCGCGTACTGCCGCAAGCGGGAGGGCGCGACGACGATCCGGGAGCTGCTGCGCTACGAGTGGGCGCGCGACGACCGGGACCCGCATCTGGCGCTCGCGACGGTCGAGGCGGACGCGTTCTGCCATTCGATGGTCCGCGCGCTGGTGGGCGCCCTGCTGATGGTGGGGGACGGGCGGCGCGACGTGGAGTGGCCAGCCCAGGTGCTCGCGGCGCGCGTCCGGGACTCGGGCGTGAACGTGGCGCCAGCGCACGGCCTGTCGCTGGAGGAGATCCGGTACCCGGACGACGACAGCCTCGCCAAGCGAGCGCAGGAGACGCGGCGGGTCCGGACGCTGAACGCCGCTGCGGCGGCCGCGGAGCATGCCGCGAACGTGGCGGGCGCGGCGGGCGCGGCGGGCGCGGCGGGCGCGGAGCAGCCTGGTACCGCGTCCTAGCCCGGCACCGCGTCCTAGCCCGGCGCACCGTGTCCTGGCACGGAACGGAAGACGGCGGCGGCCGAGGGGATGATCCCCTCGGCCGCCGCCGTTTCGGTGCGCCGGGCCGCGCTCGGCGCGTCAGCCGTGCGCGCGGGCCTCGATCGGCCGGGCGTCGTAGCCGAGGAACTCCTGCGCGATCTGCTTGGCGAGCTGGTCGCCGGGCTTGATCTGCTTGCCGCTCGGGTCCTGGACGTAGGCGTAGAGGACGTACCGGCCGCGGACCGTGACGGCCGCGTAGCCGCCGGCGCGGTCGATGTCCTTGGCCTGCTGGCCGGACATGCCGCGGAACCACTCGTACTTGGCGGGGTCGCCGGCGCGGCTCACCCGCAGCGCCGCCGCCCGGTTCGGCATGACCGCGATCCCGGTCGTGACGGCCCACGTCTTGATCTTGTTGACGAAGGTGGCGCGGACGACCTTGCGGCAGCTCTCCCGCTGCAGCGCCTTCAGCATCGAGCCGCGCGCCGCGTAGCCGAGGTCCTTGTTGATGGACCAGCGGTCGCGGGCGAAGGTGCGGCTGCCGAGCTGCACGGTCGCCTCGGGGAAGGCCTCGGTGAACGACAGGTCCTTCGGGTCGGTCTTCTCGTCGTTGATGTCGGTCGGCTTCGGCTTGGGCGTCGTGCCCGCCTTCGGCGGCGCCGAGGCGGCGTGGCTGGGCTCGGCGGCCTTGCGGGTGGCGCCGTCGCCCTTCGATCCCGTCCCGCCGAGGACGAACAGCGCGACGAGGGCGGCGAGCACGAGGCCCGCGCCGCCGCCGACGAGGACGAGGCGCTGCCTGCCGCCGCCGCCCCCGCGCGGCCGGGGGCCGGGCGCGGACGGCCCGCCGGGGCCGCCTGGGCCCGCCGGGGCGGGTTCGTCGAGCGGGACGCCGCCTTCGGCGTGGTAGACGGGGGTGATCACGGTGGCCATGGCGGGCTGCTCGGCCGTCGCGGTCGCGTCGCCTGCCTCGCCGTGCGGGTACGGGCCGCTGCCGGTGGGCGGCAGGACGCCCGGCGGCAGGATCGCATCGGGGACCAGGACCGGGGCGACCGCCGTGGACGCCTTCTCGGCCTCTACGGCCTTCTCGAACGCCGCCGTGCCGTCCGTGCTGCCGCGTGGCGGGGCCGGGGGCTCCGGCGCGGGCCGGGGCTGCTCGGCCGTCTTCGCGGCGGCGGGCTGGGCAGGTGCTGTCGGCTTCGCGCGTGCGGTGGGCTTGGCCTTCGCAGCGGCCTTGGCCTTCGCGGCGGGCTTGCCGCTCTTCGGCGGGACCGGAGGCGCGATGCCCATGGGCCCGGTCGTCGTGGAGGGGCTCGGGGCGTCCTCGGCCGTGCCGCCGTTCGCGCCGCCGTCAGTGCCGGAGGGGACCGGCCCGGGGGCGGTGTCCTCGTCGGGGACGGCGGCGAAGCCGTCCGGGTCGGTGTCGCCGAAGGCGAGCGGCCCCTTGATCAGCGGTTCGGACGGGACGGCGCCGCGGGAGTCGATGTTCGGGGCGCCGGCCCCGGCGACGAGCGTGCCGGGCGGGACCGTTCCGGCGGGGGCCCCGGGCGCGGCGGGCGCCCCGGTCTCCGCGGACGGCGCGGTGCCCGGAGCCGGGGCGGCTCCGGCCGGTTCGCCGGTGGCGCCCGTGTCGGCGGCGGGTTCGGAGGCCCACCAGGGGGTCTGCAGGCCGAACGCGGGCAGCCGGAGGGGGGAGGACGCGGACGGTGCCTCGTCGGCTGCGGCGGCGCCGCCCGCACTGGCGGGCGCGGCGGCCTCGTCGATCGGGGCCTGGCTGGCGGGAGCGGCCTCGGTGGCGGAGCCTCCCGCGGGAGGGACCGCACCGAAGCTGGGGGGCGCCGAGGAGGCGGGGGCGGCGGCCGTCCCCGCCTCCTCGGCGGTCTCCCGGGTGTCTCTAGGTCCAGACATAAGCAGACAGGGTATTCAAACCGGTCATTTCTTGAGGGGTTTGCCTTCTGTTTCCCTGTAGTGCAGGGCGAAGGCGAGGTCGCTGCCCTTGTACAGCTCGGCGCCGAAGACGCTGACCGCCTTATGGTACTTGGCGGCGATCGCCTTGCCGTCCGGCCGCTGCACCCAGGTCATGACGAGGTAGTGGCCGCGCGCCTGCGAGGTGCCGAACGCGAGGCCCTTGCCCGCCTTCTTGGTGACGCCCTTGCCGGGCAGGGCCACCAGGAACGCGTCCTTGGCGGACGTGGCCTTCACCGCCAGCTTGGCGGCGTCGGCGGACTTGAGGTTGAGGACGCCGATGGTGCCGATCAGCGACCCGCTGCTGAGCGCGTAGGTGGCGCGGAGCGCCTGCGTGCAGTCGCCCTTCTTCAGCGCCTTCTCCAGCGCGGTACCGCCGACGACGGCGCTGCACTTCGTCGTGGAGCTCGCGGCGGTCCGCACGTACTTGAGGCCCGACGCCTTGAACGACGCCTTGCCGAACACCTCCGACAGGGTCAGCTTCACCGGGTCGGTGGCGCGACTCTGCAGCTTCACCGCCTGCAACGGCGGGACGGTCGGCGACGCCGGCGCCGTCGGCTTGGTGGACGCCGCGGCGGGCGGCGCCTTCTTCTCCGGCTTGGGATCGTCCTTCATCATCGACGCGACGCCGACGCCGCCGCCGATGAGGACCAGCCCGGCGACGACCGCGCCGCCGATGATCAGCGGGAGGCTGCGGCGCCGCCCGGACGGGCCGCTCTCGCCGGACGGTCCGGGAGGCGCGCCGTCGGCGTCGCCCGGCTGATAGCCGCCGGGCATCGGGGCGCCGTAGGGGTCGTCCCCGGGGTCGCCGTGCCCGAACTCGCCGGGCCCCTGGCCGAACTGCTGCTGCCCGAACTGCTCTTGCCCGAACTGCTCTTGCCCGAACTGCTGCTGCCCGAACTGGTCCTGTCCGAACTGCTGCTGCCCGAACTGGTCGGATCCGCCCTGCCCGAAGCGGTCGTGCCCGCCGGACCCGAAGTCGCCCGGCGGGAACGCGTCCTGGCCTCCCTGCGCGGGCGGCTCGCCCCAGACGGCCGTCGGACCGCCGGGCGCGCCCGGGGCCTCGGCCGCCGCGGACGGCGCCGCGAAGGGCTCCGCCTCCAGCGGTCCGGTCCCGAAGGGGTCCGCCTCCAGCGGTCCGGTGCCGAAGGACTCGCCGCCGAACGGGCGCGCGCCGGAGGCTTCGCCGTGCGGGGCGGAGGTCTCGTCGTTGTCGTTGCCGTACGGTGGCGCCTCGGCTCCGGAGCCGTACGGCGCCTGCGGCGACGGCCCCGGTGGCCGGCCGCCGGGCCTGCCTTGATCGCCCGGATAACCCATGGCTCTGGACCTTACCGTTCCTCGTTCAGGGCTCTGGACCTTCGGAACACCCACCATGACATGGGGGCGAACCGGACGCCGGTGCTTTGCGGAAGGTCGCCGTCCGGGTTCGGGCCGTCACGTCCAGCCGAAGTCCTGGGTCCACAGCGGGCCGTCCGGGCCCGCGGCCATGCCGACGCCGATGGCGCGCAGACCGCAGTCGAGGATGTTCGCGCGGTGGCCGGGGCTGTCCATCCAGCCGCCGACGACCGCGGCGGCCGTGGCGTACCCCTTGGCGATGTTCTCCGCGCCGGGGGCGGGGTAGCCGGCGTCGAGCATCCGCGTCCAGGGGCTGTCGCCGTCGAGGGAGTCGTGATCGAAGTAACCGTGCGCGGCCATGTCGGCGGAGTGCGCGCGGGCCGCGGCGGCGAGCCGCTTGTCGACGCGGAGGGGCCGGCAGCCGGCCTTGGCCCGCTCCGTGTTGGTGAGCGCGACGACGGCGCCCGCCGGATCGGACGCGCCGGGGGCCTCGGCCGGGCCGTCCGCCGGCGGGTCGGCGTCCTCGGCGGGCGGCGTCGTCTTCGCCGTCGACGGCTCAGGGGAGGGCGACGGGGAGTGCGCCGTCCTCGGCGGCGCCGTCGCGCCGACGCCGGCCGGGGCGTCGGCGGGCGCGGTGCGCGTGCCGCGCCCGGGGCCGGCACCGCCGCCCGTCCCGGCGCCGGGCTCGTCCCTTCGGCCCGAGTCTCCCGTGCCGGACGGGCCGCCGCCGTGGTCGGACGCGGCGATCGGCTCCGACCGCAACTGGGGCAGGACGAGCCGGTCGAGCGCGACGCCCGTGCCGATGGCGAGGGCCGACGCGCCGATGGTCACCGCGATCGCGATGAGGGGCCGGGAGCCGGGCCGTCCCTTCCGCGCCCGGCGACGCCGCCGCCGGGATCCCGCGGGCCGGTCGGGCCGCACCGACGAGGAGCCGTGGGGGGAAGAGGAGGGAGGAGAAGGAGAGGAGCCGCGCGCCGCGGGCTCGCCGGAGTGCCGGGCCTGATGGCGTCCGGGCCGTCGGCCGGAACTGCGGGCACCGGATCTGCGGGCACCGGTTCTGCGGGCAGGGGACAGCGGGGGCTCCCGGGTGCGGGCCGGCGGCGCCAGCGTGGACCGGTCGGCGGCACCTTATCCCTATAAGAGGGAGGGAACACCAAGATCGTCTGAAACGGCCTTGCGGCCGGGGCGGGGCCGCCGGGCCGGGCCCCGCGGACGATGCTGCATACTGGAGAGCGGCTGGGAGACTGCCACAGCGATCCGCGTTTTGACCCGCGTGCGTCCGCGCGGGTATCCTGCGGGTTTGTTGTATGCGTCGACGCCTGTCCGGGCGGGAGACGAATCGCAACGACGTGTCGGTGTGCCCCACAGCGTGTCCGTCCCGGGGACGGGTCCGCGCGTTACGGGCCCCGGCCTCCCGGAGCGCCAGGTCGGAGATCCAAGTGTCCTGATCGGCGCGAGCAGGATATCCGCTGTGAAGTCGACGAGAAACGAAGGCTGACGACCGTGCGCACGTACACCCCTAAGCCCGCTGACGTACAGCGTCAGTGGTACGTCATCGACGCGACCGATGTCGTGCTGGGCCGTCTCGCCAGTCAGGTCGCGCAGCTGCTTCGGGGTAAGCACAAGCCCATCTACGCCCCGCACCTCGACACCGGTGACTTCGTGGTCATCGTGAACGCCGACAAGGTGGCGCTGTCGGGCAACAAGCTGGAGCAGAAGAAGGCCTACCGGCACTCGGGCTACCCGGGCGGTCTCCGCTCGGTGGCCTACGGCGACCTGCTGGCCAAGCACCCCGAGCGGGCGGTCGAGAAGGCGATCAAGGGCATGCTGCCCAAGAACACCCTCGGCCGGAAGATGTTCGGGAAGGTGAAGGTCTACGCCGGTCCGGACCACCCGCACCAGGCGCAGAAGCCCGTCCCGTTCGAGATCACCCAGATCAGCCAGCTCGCGAAGTAACGCGGACGCGCGACGGCGCGCGCCCGCGGAGGCCGCCGGGGCACCCGATCACCGGGCCAGCCGCCCTGGCTAGAACACCTGAGGAGAAGCGTGACCGAGTCCACCGAGACGCCCGCCGAGGGCGTCGACTTCGACTCCTACGAGGACGCTCCGTCCGAGTACAGCACCGAGACCCCCGAGGCCGCCGGCGAGAGCTACCTGGGCCAGCCGGTCGCCACCGGCCCGGCCGCGGGTACCGGCCGCCGCAAGCAGGCCATCGCGCGGGTCCGGATCGTCCCGGGCTCCGGCCAGTGGAAGATCAACGGCCGCACCCTGGACCAGTACTTCCCGAACAAGGTCCACCAGCAGATCGTGAACGAGCCGTTCGTCCTGCTCGGCCTGGAGGGCCAGTTCGACGTCCTCGCCCGGGTCAACGGCGGCGGCACCACCGGCCAGGCCGGCGCGCTGCGCCTCGGGATCTCCCGCGCGCTGCAGTTCGCGAACATCGAGCACCGCCCGGCGCTGAAGAAGGCCGGGTTCCTCACCCGCGACGCGCGGGTGCCGGAGCGCAAGAAGGCCGGTCTCAAGAAGGCCCGCAAGGCTCCGCAGTACAGCAAGCGCTGATCGACGGCACGAGCCGCCGCACCCCGTGGACGTTTCCGCGGCCGCCCCGCACGGGCGGCGCACCGGGTGCGGCGGCTCGCCCGTGTTCGCAGGGCCTGGCCCACTAGATTTGACCGCATGGGCGGACGGGGCGCGCACCCGCTCCGGACCGCCCGCGCGGTCTTTTCGTCTTTCCGGGAGTTGAACTGTGGCTCGTCTGTTCGGGACCGACGGCGTGCGTGGGCTCGCCAACCGCGACCTGACCGCCCCGCTGGCCATGGACCTGTCCGTCGCGGCGGCGCGGGTCCTCGGCGAGCAGGGCGCGTTCCGGGGGCACCGGCCGATGGCGGTGGTCGGGCGCGACCCGCGGGCCTCGGGCGAGTTCCTCGAGGCGGCGGTGGTCGCCGGGCTCGCGAGCTCGGGCGTCGACGTGCTGCGGCTCGGGGTGCTGCCGACGCCGGCGGTCGCGCACCTGACGCACGAGCTGGCCGCCGACCTCGGCGTGATGCTGTCGGCGTCGCACAACCCGGCGCCGGACAACGGGATCAAGTTCTTCGACCGCAGCGGCTACAAGCTGCCCGACGAGATCGAGGACCGGATCGAGGCGCGGCTCGGGGCGGCGTGGGAGCCGCCGACCGGCGCGGGCGTCGGCCGGGTCCGGGAGGCGCACGGCGCGGTCGAGCAGTACGTCGCGCACCTGCTGGCGACGCTGCCGGTGTCGCTGGACGGGCTGCGCGTGGTGGTGGACTGCGCGAACGGCGCGTCCAGCGAGGTGGCGCCGGAGGCGCTGCGCCGCGCGGGCGCCGAGGTGATCACCATCGGGACGGCGCCGGACGGGCTGAACATCAACTCCGGCTGCGGGTCCACGCATCTGGACGCGCTGTGCGCGGCGGTGCGCGAGCACGGCGCGGACGCGGGCATCGCCAACGACGGCGACGCCGACCGGTGCCTGGCGGTGACCGCGTCGGGCGAGGTGGTGGACGGCGACCAGATCATGGCGATCCTGGCGCTGGACCTGCGGGAGGCGGGCGCGCTCGCGGCCGACACCGTGGTGGCGACGGTGATGTCGAACCTCGGCTTCAAGCTGGCGATGCGGGACGCCGGGATCGCGGTGGTGGAGACCGCGGTCGGCGACCGGTACGTGCTGGAGGCGATGAAGGAGCGCGGGTTCGTCTTCGGCGGCGAGCAGTCCGGCCACGTGATCATGCTGGACCACGCGACCACCGGGGACGGCGTGCTGACCGGCCTGCACCTGCTGGCGGCGATGGTGCGGCGGGGCCGCCCGCTGGACGAGCTGGCGAAGGTGATGACGCGGCTGCCGCAGGTGCTGATCAACGTCAAGGACGTGAACAAGACGCGCGCGAAGACCGACCCGGGGCTGGCGTCGGCGGTGGCGGACGCGGAGGCCGAGCTGGGCGAGACGGGCCGGGTGCTGATCCGGCCGAGCGGCACCGAGCCGATGGTGCGGGTGATGGTGGAGGCGGCGTCGCACGACCAGGCGCAGGCCGTCGCCGAGCGCCTCGCCGCCGTCGTCCGCGACCTCCTCGGCTGATCCGCCGGCCGGGGTGCGAGCCACCTGGCGAGCACCCCGGCCGCGAGCCGGGCCGGGCCGGGGCCGCGCGGGCGCGGTCAGCGCTCGTCGATCTCCAGGCGCCCGACCTTGAGGTGCTTGATCTCGACGGTGCCCGCCTCCAGGTGGCCGATGATCGCGCGCTTCACGGCGAGCTTGCCGATCGCGACGGCGCCGATGGCGATCGCGCCGAGCGCCATGGAGCCGAGGGCGAGCGAGCCGAGGCCGTTGCCGAGGCGCAGGGTGAGGCCGGTCGCGGACGCGCCGGTCACCTCGGCGCCGACGGCGCGGGCGCCGACCCCGCGCTCGGTGCGGACGCGGGGCCGGCCGGCGGCCTCGGAGGTCTCGGTGCTCTCGGCTTCCGGCCGGTCGTCGGGTTCGTTGCTCATCCGACGAGCATATTGGGGCGGGCCGCCGTCATCCTCCGCACAGTTCGAGCATCTTCTGCTTGTCGGCGGACGTCACGGGCAGGTCGTACTTCAGCGACACCTGCGCGACGCGGACGCTGTACGAGCAGCGGACGCGCTTGTTCGGCGGCAGCCACGACGCCGGTCCGGAGTCGCTCTTGGCGCCGTTCAGCGGCCCGTCCACCGGGATGAGGTTCAGCGGGTCGTTGGCGATGGACTCGCGCTTGTCCTTGGTCCACCGCGACGCGCCCATCTGCCAGTCGTACGACAGCGGCATGACGTGGTCGATCTGGATGGCGGTCGCGTGCGACTTCGTCCAGTGGATGGTCTTGCCGGAGTAGGGGTCGTCCAGCGTGAGCGAGACGATGACGCAGTTGGACCCGGACCGGTACTTCACGTCCTCCCCGTCGCGCTTCAGCAGGTCGTTGCGGGTGTCGCAGCCGTTGTGCGCGAACGGGACGTCGGGCGCGTTGTCCATCCAGGCGTAGCCGAACTTGTCGCGCTCGTAGCCGGTCTTCGGGCCGCGTCCCTTGGTGGCGACCTTCTTGATGAGCGCGCGCGCCTTGCCGAGGTCGCCGGAGGAGGTGATGGGCGCGAGGCCCGGCTTGGTGCCGTCGGGGTTGTCGAGGGGGCTCACCGCGTGCCCGTCGTTGCGGGACGGCCCGGACCCGCCGGACGACCCGCCCGTCCCGCCCGATCCGTCCGCGCCCGGGTCCGTCTTGCAGCCGGACGCCGCGAGGGGGACGGTGAGCGCGAGCGCCGCCGCCGCGAGGGCCGTCCCGCGCCGGCCCTGTTCCCGTCGTCGCGCCCGTGCCCGTCGTAGCACGCGTTCCCGTCGCAGCCCGTCGCGCCGCGTCATGCCCTCACCACCCGGAGTTTTCTGTCGTCTTTCACCCAGATGCGGGTAAATAAACGATCAAATCGTACGGACTCGCGCCGGCGCCATGGTCCCCGGGCTTTTACGGCAGCATGTGGCGGGTGCTGCACCTCAGAGCGATCGTCCCGCCGGACCGGACGGAGGCTGTCTGCGCGGCCCTGTCGGACTGCGCGGGCGCCACGAACGTCGTCGTCCTCCCCGGCGCCGCGCGCTCCCCGCGCGGCGACCTCGTCCAGATCGACGTGGCGCGCGAGTCCGCCAACGAGGTCCTCGCCGCGCTGCGCCGGCTCGGCATCGACAGGGACGGCTCCATCGCGATGGAGAAGATCGACCTGTCGGTGTCGGAGGTCGCCGAGCGGGCCGAACGGCGCGCGCCCGGCCACGGCGACGACGCGGTCGTGTGGGACGAGTTCGACCGGCAGGTCACCGAGGGCACCATGCTGACCTGGTCGTTCATCGCGTTCCTCGCGCTGGCGACGCAGCTGGCCGGGATCGCCGCGCTGATCGACTCGCCGGTCCTGGTGGTCGGCGCGATGGTGCTCGGCCCGGAGTTCGCCGCGGTAGCGGCGATCTGCTACGGGATCTTCCGCCGGCAGCCGGGGCGGATCTGGCAGGCGGTCCGGGCGCTGATCGTCGGGTTCACCTCCGCCATCGCCATCACCTACGTCTGCGCGCTGGTCAGCAAGTGGACCGGCGTGATCGAGAGCGACCGGCTGCCCGCGAGCCGGCCGCTGACCGCGTTCATCTACAGCCCCGACCGCTGGTCGTTCATCGTCGCGCTGCTCGCGGGCGCCGCCGGGGTGCTGTCGCTGACGGCGGGGAAGTCGTCGGCGCTGGTCGGCGTCTTCATCTCGGTCACCACCGTCCCGGCCGCCGGGAACCTCGCGGTCGCGATGGCGCTCCGGCACGGCGCCGAGATCACCGGGTCGCTGGAGCAGCTCGGCGTCAACCTCCTCGGGATGATCATCGCCGGGACGGTGACGCTGTTCCTCCAGCGCGCCGTGTGGAGCGCGGTCCTCCGCCAGAGGGGCCGATCGGCGGCCAAACGGTCGACTTAAGGCGCATCCGCGTACCACCTAAGGGTGACGCCGCGGCCGCACCCAGCCGCTAGGTTCGGGGACATGCCGATTATCGCCACCCAGGGCCTGACGATGAGGTTCCCCCGGGTGACCGCCCTGGACGACCTGACGGTGGCCGTCGAGCCCGGCGTCGTGGGGCTGGTCGGCGCCAACGGCGCCGGCAAGTCCACGCTGATCAAGATCCTGCTCGGCCTGCAGCCCCCGTCCGCCGGCACCGCGACCGTGCTGGGCATGGACATCGCCCGCGAGGGCGTCCGGATCCGGGAGAACGTCGGGTTCATGCCCGAGTACGAGTGCCTCCCGCCGGACGTGTCCGCGACGGAGTTCGTCGTGCACATGGCGCGGATGTGCGGGCTGCCGCCGACCGCCGCGCGCGAGCGCGCCGCCGACACCCTGCGCCACGTCGGGCTGTACGAGGAGCGCTACCGTCCGATCGGCGGCTACTCGACGGGCATGCGGCAGCGGGTGAAGCTGGCCCAGGCCCTCGTGCACGACCCGAAGCTGGTCTTCCTCGACGAGCCGACCAACGGCCTCGACCCGGCCGGGCGCGACGAGATGCTCGACCTGATCCGGCGCATCGGCGCCGAGTTCGGCATCAGCGTGCTGGTCACCTCGCACCTGCTGGGCGAGCTGGAGCGGGTCTGTGACCACGTGGTCATCATCGACGGCGGGAAGCTGCTGCGCTCCCAGGCCGTCGAGGCGTACACCGCCGAGAGCGGCGTGCTCACCGTCGAGGTGGACGAGGGACGCGACACGCTCGGGCAGCACCTGTACGACCAGGGCGTGTCCGTGCATCCGGAGGGGCGGTTCCTGGTCATCGACATCGCGGGGGAGGCGACCTACGACCTCGTCCGGGACGGCGTCGCCGACCTCGGGCTGCGGCTGATCCGGATGGAGCAGCGCCGCCACCACATCGAGGAGGTCTTCCAGACCGCCCCCGCGGAGACCGTCCCGCCGGGCCCGCCCGGTCCGCCGGGTTCGTTCGGTCCGCCCGGGACGCCGGGCGTGCCGCCGCCCGCCCCGCCGGGCGCCCCGCCCGTCCCGATGCCGCCCGGCGCGCCGCAGGGAGGCCCGCGATGAGCACCAGCACCATCCACGACATCGGCTACCGCCACTACGAGGGGCGCCGCAGCGGCCGCGCCTACGTGATGCGGTCGCTGTACGTGCACAACCTGCGCGCCGCCTTCGGCCTCGGACGGCCCGCCCGCGCGAAGGTCATGCCGTTCCTGCTCGCCGCGATCATGCTGCTGCCGGCCGCCGGGTCCGTCGCGGTCGTCGCGGTCGCCAAGCGGCCCGAGGCGCTGATGCGCTACTCCTCGTACGCGGTCACCCTCCAGGTCATCATCGCGATCTTCCTGGCCACGCAGGCGCCCGTGCTGGCGTCCCGGGAGATCCGCTTCCACGTCGTCCCGCTGTACTTCTCCCGCCCGGTCGGCCACCTCGACTTCGTCCTGGCGAAGCTCGGCGCGCTCGCCACCGCGCTGTTCGCGCTGATGGCGGTGCCCGTCACCGTGCTGTACGTCGGCGGCCTCGTGACGAAGGTGCCGGACTCCTGGCACCAGTTCCTGCACTACCTCGCGGGCCTCGCCGGCTGCGTGCTGTTCGCGCTGGTGCTCGCCGCGATCGGGACGGTCGTCGCCGCGTTCACCCCGCGCCGCGGCCTCGGCGTCGCCGCCGTCATCGCCGTCTACATGATCACCAGCACGTTCACGCTGATCATCCAGGGCATCGCCGAGCACCAGACCAACTTCACCCTGGCCGGCTGGATCGGCGTCCTCGCCCCGTTCAACCTGATCGACATCGTCCAGGTGCGGCTGCTCGGCCAGCAGAAGTCCGCGGTGGACGTGCCGTCCGGCACGGTCAGCGGCGTCGTCGCGCTCGCGCTGTGCGCGCTGATCGTCGCCGGCTCGGTCGCGGTCCTGTACCGCCGGTTCCGGAAGGCGGGGCTGTCATGAGCGAAGCGAACCGGGGAGCGCGAGGGGCCGTCTCCCCTCGAAGGAGCGGGGCATGAGCGAGATCAGGCTGGAGAAGGTGTCCCGCTGGTACGGCAACGTCGTCGCGGTCAACGGCGTCTCGATGACGATCGGCCCGGGCGTCACCGGCCTCCTCGGCCCGAACGGCGCGGGGAAGTCCACGCTCATCCACATGATGGGCGGGTTCCTCGCCCCCTCGTCCGGGACGATCACGCTGGACGGCGAGCCGATCTGGCAGAACCCCGGCATCTACCGGCGGCTCGGGCTCGTCCCCGAGCGCGAGAGCGCCTACGACTTCCTCACCGGCGAGCAGTTCGTGCTGTCGATGGCGAAGCTGCACAAGCTGCCCGACCCGCAGGCCGCCGCACGGCAGGCCATCGACCGGGTCGAGATGGCGTACGCGGCGGGCCGGACGATCGGCACCTATTCCAAGGGCATGAAGCAGCGGATCAAGATGGCGTCCGCGCTCGTGCACGACCCGCCCGTCCTCCTGCTGGACGAGCCGTTCAACGGCATGGACCCGCGCCAGCGCCTCCAGCTGATGGACCTGATCACCCGGATGGCGAACGAGGGCCGCACGATCCTGTTCTCCTCGCACATCCTGGAGGAGGTCGAGCGGCTCGCCGGGCACATCGAGGTGATCGTCGCGGGCCGGCACGCCGCGTCCGGCGACTTCCGCAAGATCCGCCGGCTGATGACCGACCGGCCGCACATCTTCCTCGTCCGCTCGTCCGACGACCGGGGCCTCGCCGCCGCCGTCATCGCCGACGGCTCGGCCCGCAGCGTCCAGCTCACCGACAAGGGCCTGCGCGTCGAGGCGGTCGACTTCCAGCGCTTCACCTGGCTGCTCCCGCAGGTGTCGCGGGACGCCGGCGTCCGGCTGTGGGAGGTCTCCCCGGCCGACGAGTCCCTCGAAAGCGTCTTCTCCTACCTGGTGGCCCGGTGATGCTCCGATGAACGCGACCATTGCGATGATCACCTTCCGGGCGATGCTCGGCCGGCGGCGCGCGCTGCTCCTGCTCGCGCTGCCGGCGCTGCTGGTCGTCCTGGCGGTCGTGCTGCGCTGGACGGGCAACAACGACCTGGACGTCTCGGCGAACGTGCTGCAGAAGTTCGGGCTGGCCACGCTGCTGCCGCTGCTCGCGCTGATCGCCGGCACCGGCGTGATCGGCCCGGAGATCGACGACGGCCAGATCATGTACGTGCTGACCAAGCCGATCCCGCGGCAGGTGATCGTGCTGACGAAGCTGGCGGTCGCGATCGTGCTGGTCGCGGCGTTCTCGGTCGTCCCGACCCTGCTGGCCGGGCTGGTGCTGACCGGGACGACCGCGCAGCTCGTGCCCGCCTTCACCGTCGGCGTGCTGGTCGGCGGCGTCGCCTACAGCGCGGTGTTCGTGGCGCTCGCGGTGATGAGCCGGAACGCGGTCACGATCGGGCTGCTGTACGCGCTGGTCTGGGAGACGCTGCTCGGGAGCTTCGCGCCGGGCGCGAAGTCGGCGTCCATCCAGCAGTGGGCGCTGTCGGTCACCGACGCCCTGACCCCGGCGTCGCCCGTCAGCTCGTCCGTCGACCTCGGCGTGGCGATCCCGCTGCTCGTCGCCGTCACGGTGGGCGCCGCGTTCCTGGCGGCGTTCCGGCTGCGCTCGCTGACCATCGCCAGCGCCGAGTGATGCGCCTTCCAGCGGCCTGATACCCGGCGGCCGGGCGCTCGTTGATCGGGCGCCCGGCCGCCGGGTGTCAGGAGTAGATCTTCGCGGCCAGCGCGGCCTTCCCCTCCCGGAGGGACGCCAGCGCCGCCGGGTCGAACCCGCCGCCGGCCGGACGCTCCGGCACCGCCGGGGGCTCGGCGAGCGTCCAGCCGCTGCCCGCGCCGGTCAGGGAGCGGTGCTTGGTCGCGTAGTAGTCGGGATTGATCGGCACCGCCACGCCGCTCGCCCCGGCGGCGGCGGCGAGCAGGTGCGGGTGGAAGCGGGTGGAGAGCCAGACCTGCTCCGGCCCGGCGGGCAGCCCGTGCGCCCAGATGTCGGAGAACGGGTAGAAGCGCATGCCGGGCAGGTACGGCTCGACCAGGTCGTAGATCGCCCGGTCGACGCCCGGGATGCCCTCGACGACCCCGATCCGGTCGCCGGTGACGCCCCAGGCCCGCATGGTGCCGGTCACGAAGGACGCGAGGGCGGGGCGCGGGATCTCCAGCAGGTCCGACTGGAGGCAGAGCATGGCCTCCGGCATCTCTTCCTCGGCTCGCCGGTACAGGTGCGGGCCGATCCCGAGGAGAAGGTCGTCGCCGGTGCGGCCGGTCGCCGTCACGTCGCCGAGGAGCCGCTCGGACGGCTCGTCCCGCACGTCGGCGAGCTCGAAGCGCGCCGCCAGCTCGCGGACCAGCGGCGCGGCGTCCTCCGCCGCGGGGAAGAGCCCCTGCCCGGTCATCACGGCCCGTCCGCCGGACCGCTCGACCGCCCCCACGGCGGCGGCGAGCAGCCCGTAGTGCTTCGGCCAGATGCGGTTCACGTATCCGCCGCCGATGACGTGGACAATCCGCGCCCGCGCGGCCAGCTCGATGCCGGCTACCCAGCGGCAGGCCATCCCGGGATGGTGCATTGCCCGCCGCACCCAGGCCGCCGTCTCCCACGGCCCGTCGCCGGGGGCCTCCCAGCACAGCCGCCAGAACGTGTCGGTGAACCGCGCCCGCGGGTGGATCCCGTCGAGCAGCACCCCGGCCGGGCCGGGGCTCGGGCAGTCCAGCCACACGTCCGTGTCCGGGGCCGCCTCGGCCAGGTGCCGCAGCCAGGCCGCGGCGATCAGCTCATCGCCGTAGTTCGGGAACCCGGTCGTGCCGACGAGATAGATCATTTCTCTCCTGAGGCCTGTCCGCGGCCGAGCCGCCGCCCGGCGCGGGGAGGCCGGTTCACCAGAGGACGCCCACCGCCCCCTGGCGGATTACCCGCATCTCCCTGCTCAGAGCCGGGTCAGCACGCCGGAACCGACGACGATGACCGCGCCGATCGCCATGAAGACGAGCGGGACGAGCCAGCGGCCGTAGCGCTCGACGACCTCGATGACCTTCTTGTGCGAGCCGAGCCACGACCCGGCCAGGCACCACAGCGCCACCCCGGCGGCGAACACAGCGATCGTCACGGCCGTCGCGCCGGGGCCGATGGTGCGGAACACGGGGGTGTAGACCGCGATGTTGTCGGCGCCGTTGGCGATCGTGACGGTGGCCACGGCGACGGTGCCCGACGCCACGGGCGGCGGGGCGCCGTCCCCGGCCCGCACCGCTCCGGCCAGCCCGCGGACGCCGAGCGCGAACGGGACGAGGCCGAGCAGCCCGATCCACGCGTCCGGCACGACGGTCAGCCCCAGCGCCGCGACCACCGAGACCAGGACCAGCACGCCGACGCCCGCGTACTGCCCGGCCCAGATCTGCCGGGCCCGCGGTGCCCCGCCGGTCCGCCCGCTGAGGAAGAGGACGGTCAGCACGATGATGTCGTCGACGTTCGTCCCCGCGAACATGCCGATCGCCGCACCGACGGTCGCCCCCATAACGGACGAACCTACCGGCCCGCGCCACCCGGCGGCGGCGGAAAACCAGGTGCCCTGCCGGCCGGCCGGCTGGTAGTGGTTCCGGTATGGAGGATCTTGTGACGGAACGTCTCGTGCTGCACCCGTTCACCGTCGCCGAGGCGGAGCGGCTGGTGGCGGCCGGGCCGGCTCCGGCGGGCGGCTATCCCACCGGCATGGACGTGGCGGGAGCGCGCCGCTACCTGGAGGTCTGCGCCTCCGACGGTGATCCGCGGCCCTTCGGCGCCTACGAGATCCGGGTACGGGCCGACGGGCGCGCCATCGGCGGCGCGGGCTTCCACGCGGCCCCGGACGACGGCGGCACCGTCACGATCGGGTACGGGCTCGTCGAGGCGGCGCGCGGCCACGGCTACGCCGCCGAGGCGCTCCGGGAACTGCTCCGCTTCGCCCGCGCGGGCGGCGCCGCCCGTGTGAGGGGCGACACCGACCGCGGCAACGTCGCGTCGCAGCGCGTCATGGCCGCGGCGGGGATGCGCCTGGTCGCCGAGGACGACGCGCTGAAGTACTACGAGCTGGCCTGGACGTCCTGACACGCGCCCGCGCGGGACTCAGGCCGCGGGGCCGGGGCGGGGAGCGGCCGGGGGCGGGGTCTCCTTGCGGCCGAAGGCGCCGGGGCCCGCGTGGAAAAGGCCGATGAGCAGCACGCCGGCCGCCGTGGACCCGAAGGCCCAGCCGGGGTGCCGGCCCGGGTCCGCCCAGTGGACGAACAGGAGCGCCACCACGAGCCCGGCCCAGCCGCCGACGAGGTTCGGCAGCGGCCCGTTGCCGGTGACGTTCGGGTAGCGCTCGCGGGTGATGCCGCGCACGAAGTGGGGGAGGGCGTTGCCGCCCACCACTCCGCCGAGGCCGCTGAGAACGATCGTCTGCCACATCGGATGCTCCTAGGTCGCACTGGTCCGGTGGGTCGCGCTGGCCCGGTCGGTCGCGCTGGTCTGGTGGTCGAGGAGGGGCAGCAGCACGTCGTCCACCAGGCGGAGAACGAAGGCGTCGTCGAGCGGTTCGCCCGCGACGAACAGCCGGGAGAACAGCATCGACGAGCTGATCTCCATGAACAGGGCGGCGTCGAGGCCGGCCGGGAGGTCGCCGCGCGCGACGGCCTGCGCGATGGCGGCGCCGAACATCGCGTGCTTGTCGTGCACGAACCGGGCCCGGACGGCGTCGGCCAGCGCCGGGTCGCGGTGCATGGCGACCATCAGCCCGAGGACGAGCGCAGCGTCCTGGGCCAGCAGGCCGTCGCGCATCTGCCGGAGCACCGCGAGCAGGTCGGTGCGCAGCTCCCCGGTGTCGGGCGGGGTCACCGCGGCGGCGCCGGCGCGGCCGCGGACCGCCGCCACCACCATCTCGGCCTTGCCGGGCCAGCGCCGGTAGATCGTCGCCTTGCTGGCCCGCGCCCGCGCGGCGATCGCGTCCATGGTCACCTGGTCGTAGCCGACCTCGGCGACCAGGTCGAGGACGGCCCGCAGGATGGCCTCCTCGCGGGCCGCGCCCCGTGCGTCCGACATGCGCCCGTCCCTCCCCACTTCGAAACGAAACCGTTTCGTACACTATGCGCCGAGGGATCGCCCCGGCAAGGGGCACGGGGTCCCCGACCCGGCGGGGAGCGGCGTCAGATCCGGCGCAGCCGGACGCGCTGGACGGCGTGGTCGCGGCCCTTGTGCAGGACGAGGGTGGCGCGGGCCCGGGTCGGCAGGATGTTGGACACGAGGTTGATCTCGTTGACGTCCCGCCAGACCCGCTTGGCGAACGCGGCGGTCTCGTCCTCGTCCAGCTCGTGGGCGTACTTGTGGAAGTACGAGCGCGGGTCGGTGAACGCCGTGCGGCGCAGCGCGAACAGGCGCTCGACGTACCACTGCATGATGTCCTCGACCCGGGCGTCCACGTAGATCGAGAAGTCGAAGAAGTCGGAGACGCCGAGGGTGCCGGGCGGCGGCGCCTGCAGCACGTTCAGCCCCTCGACGATCAGGATGTCGGGCCGCCGGACGGTCTGCACCGCGTCCGGGACGATGTCGTACTCCAGGTGGGAGTAGACCGGGATCTCCGCCTTGTCCGCCCCCGCCTTGATCGACGAGACGAACCGGACCAGCGCGCGCCGGTCGTAGGACTCGGGGAAACCCTTCCTTTCCATGATCCCGCGCTCGGTAAGGATCGCGTTCGGATACAGGAAACTGTCGGTCGTGACGAGTTCCACGCTCGGGTGCTCGGGCCAGCGGGCCAGCAGGGTGCGCAGCAGCCGCGACGTGGTGGACTTGCCGACCGCGACGCTGCCCGCGACGCCGATGATGAACGGGGTGGGCGCGACCTCGCCGCCGAGGAAGCCGCTGACGGTGTCGCGCAGCCGCCCGTCGGACTGGAAGAACAGGTTCAGCAGCCGGGACAGCGGCAGGTAGACCTCCTCGACCTCGGTGATGTCGATCGGGTCCCGCAGGCCGCGCAGGGCGTCCAGCTCACCGGGGGTGAGGGGCAGCGGGGTGTTCTCGCGCAGGGCCCGCCAGGCCTCGCGGGAGAGTTCCACGTAAGGGGTCGGCACGCTGTCCCATCCGCTCGTCATGGCCAGAACGGTAATCGTTCGTTCAGGCCGGTCTCCGGGTTTTCACCGGGCGTCCAACCTAGCGCCACCCGTCTACGCCCTCTGCAGGTAGGTCCGGTGGGAGACACCGAATAGAGTTGCCGCCATGTGCGGAATCGTGGGGTACGTAGGCGGCCGGCCCGCGCTCGACGTCGTGGTCGACGGACTGGCCAGGCTCGAGTACCGCGGCTACGACTCGGCCGGGGTGGCCGTGCTGGCCGACGGGCGCCTGGCGACGGCGAAGCGGGCGGGGAAGCTGGTGAACCTGCGGGAGGCGATCGCCGAGGAGCCGCCGCCCGCCGGGACGCTCGGCATGGGGCACACGCGGTGGGCGACGCACGGCGCGCCGAACGACCGCAACGCCCACCCGCACACCGACTGCACCGCCTCCGTCGCGGTGATCCACAACGGGATCATCGAGAACTTCGCCGAGCTGCGCGCCGAGCTGGAGGACGCCGGGCACAAGCTGAAGTCCGACACCGACACCGAGGCCGTCGCGCACCTGCTGGAGGACGAGCTGGCCGGCGGGGGCGGCGGCCTGGCGGAGGCGATGCGCCGGGTGTGCCGCCGGCTGGAGGGCGCGTTCACGCTGGTCGCGGTGCACACCGGCGACGCCGACCTGGTGGTCGGGGCGCGCCGCAACTCGCCGCTGGTGGTCGGGGTCGGGCAGGGCGAGAACTTCCTCGCCAGCGACGTCGCGGCGTTCATCGAGCACACCCGGGACGCGATCGAGCTGGGCCAGGACCAGGTCGTGGAGCTGCGCTCCGGCGGGGTGACGGTCACCGACTTCGAGGGCCGGCCCGCCGAGGTGAAGGAGTACCACGTCGACTGGGACGTGTCCGCCGCGGAGAAGGGCGGCTACGACTACTTCATGCTCAAGGAGATCGCCGAGCAGCCGCGGGCGGTCGCCGACACGCTGCTCGGCCGGATCGGCGCGGACGGCCGGCTGCACCTGGACGAGATGCGCATCTCGGACCGGGAGCTCCGCGAGGTCGACAAGATCATCGTGGTGGCGTGCGGCACGTCCTACCACGCCGGGCTGATCGCCAAGTACGCGATCGAGCACTGGGCGGGGCTGCCCTGCGAGGTGGAGCTGGCCAGCGAGTTCCGCTACCGGGACTCGATCCTGTCGCCGACGACGCTGGTCATCGCGATCTCCCAGTCCGGCGAGACGATGGACGCGCTGATGGCCGTCCGGCACGCCCGCGAGCAGAAGGCCAAGCTGCTCGGCATCTGCAACGTCAACGGCTCGACGCTGCCGCGCGAGTGCGACGGCGTGCTGTACACGCACGCCGGCCCGGAGATCGCGGTCGCCTCCACCAAGGCGTTCCTGACCCAGCTCGTCGCGGTCTACCTGATCGCGCTCTACATCGCGCAGGTGCGCGGCACCAAGTGGGGCGACGAGGTGTTCGCGATGGTGCAGCTGCTGGAGCGGATGCCGGAGAAGGTCGACAAGGTCCTGGAGACCATGGAGCCGGTCCGCGAGCTGGCCCGGTCCCTGGCGGACGAGCGGTGCGTGCTGTTCCTCGGCCGGCACGTGGGCTTCCCGGTGGCGCTGGAGGGCGCCCTGAAGCTCAAGGAGCTGGCGTACATGCACGCCGAGGGGTTCGCGGCGGGCGAGCTGAAGCACGGCCCGATCGCGCTCATCGAGCAGGGGCTGCCGGTCGTGGTGGTCGTGCCGCCGCGCGCCCGGGACGTCCTGCACGACAAGATCGTCTCGAACATCCAGGAGATCCGCGCCCGCGGTGCCCGCACCATCGTGATCGCGGAGGAGGGCGACGCGTCGGTGGAGCCGTACGCGGACACGCTGATCGGCGTCCCGGCCGTCCCGACGCTGCTGCAGCCGCTCGTGACGACCGTGCCGCTGCAGGTGTTCGCCTGCGAGCTGGCCACCGCGAAGGGCCACGACGTCGACCAGCCCCGGAACCTCGCGAAGTCCGTCACGGTCGAGTAGCCGCCGACGCGGGGGGCGGGGGAGGCGGGCGCCTCCCCCGCCCTTCGCGTGCGGAGCCTTTGCGCGCGGGCCCGTCCGCGCCGGTGCGGACGGGTGGCGGCTATTCGCGGGTCGTTTCTGAGAATCTCAGTAAATGCAACTTTCAGTGCAAGTCGAAGGCTCCCCTCCGGACGGCCGCGACGAACCGCCGCCATTCTCCGCGAGCGAAGTCCAAGCACGTATCGTCGGCTGCTCCGTCCCGTACGGAGACGATTCCGTCGTCGTGCCCGGCCACCTCGACACAGGTGTTGCTCGCCCCGCAGCGGGTGCTCTTCCTCCAGCGTGGGGGCGGTGCGGCATGGAAACTCATCCTGGCTCCCGAATCGGAGACGCATTCTGCTCACGGCGGCGCTGCCGATGCCAGGAACAAGGTAACAAGATCTGCCCGGAATGCCGATGATCAGCGGGGGCGCCGGTACCGCTGCGACCCCTGGTGCGCAAGAGCGGCCCGCCCCGGCGGACGCCGGTGCGGGCCGTCGGTCACCTCTTCGCCCGCGGACCCCCGGTGTCAGCGGGCCAGATCGAAGCGGCCGGCCTTGGCGGCGGACGCGAACGCCCGCCACTCGGCGGCGGAGAACGTCAGCACGGGCCCGCTGTCGCCGTGGAAGGCGTCCCGTGCGGCGACCGCGCCGCCGCGCAGGCTCCCGATTTCCACGCAGGCGCCGTTGCCCGCGCACCGCGCGCTTTTCCGCCAGCCGGTCGCGGCGTTTTCGGACGCACCGGCTGCGGGCGCGTTGAGGTCAGGCGACATTTCGAACGAGGACACGCGTTGGCCTTTCCGGATATATGCACCGCCGTAGCGGCGGTGCTATCGCCAGACGGCCCGCGCTTGCGCAATGAATTCCATGGACTCGGCGCCGTCGAGCGCGACCCGGGCCATTCCCTCGAACGCGAGCCGATACATGTGCGTGATCTTCTCGTCGAGAAACTGGCTGACCGTGAGACTTTCCGTGTGAACGATGTCCGGAAAGACGACGTCGTGGACCGGGTCGAACTCCAGCAACTGGAACGACGCCTCCATCAGAGGATGGGCGACACCCAGCCGCAGGACGCGCAGAGTCACGTTCGGCATCTCCGCGACCTCGAGGAGATGGTCGAGCTGCGCTCGCATCACCGCGTGGTCGCCGACGAGGCGCTGCAGCACGGACTCGTCCAGCAGGACGGTGTATTCGACAGGTTCTGCTCTGTGCAGGATTCCCTGGCGACGCATCCGCACCTCGACCCTGCGGTCGATCTCCCGCGGCGGGACGGTGTCGAAAAGATGCAGCCCGGAGATCGTCGCGCGCGCGTACGCCTCGGTTTGCAGGAGGCCCGGAACGATGTAGGTCTCCCATTGCGTGATCTTGTTCGCTTCGTCTTCCAGTGCGATCAGTGCGGAGTAGCCGCCGGGCAGTTCCCGGTAACCCTCCCACCAGCCCTTCTCCGCGGCATCGTGTGCAAGGGCGATCAGCTCGGATCGGTGGGATTCGGCGATATCGTAGAGGTCGATGAGCGCGTGGATGTCGTCGATCTTCGCGCCGGTACGCGCGTTCTCCAGCCGGCTCACCTTGGCGGTCGACCAGGCCAGCCGCTCGGCGACATCGTCTCCGGTGAGTCCCTTCTGTTCCCTGAGCCGCCGGAGTTCGGCGGCGAGCCGGCGCTGCCGGACGTTCGGACCCCGGAACGGACTCATGTCCCCGGAGGCACTCCGAGACGCGACCACCGTTCCGACCCCCTTCTCGTCCGGGGAGCGGTCCCGTCGCAGTGTGCCGCATCGGGACCGTCCGTCGCTGCACGTTGGCTGATCATTTTACGGGTTTTTCCGCGCCCGCGCCGCACTGCAACTTCCGTGAAAACACACGCTAACCCACCTTTCGGGTGGCGGACCATGAATCGGACCCGGATCCCCCGCGCCATTGCGCCGGGGATCGCGGAACGGCTCCGGCCGGTTACACGGCGGTGGAGCGTGGCAGGCTAAGTCATGTGATCGTCCGGACGGCGCGCATGGGGAGCAGCGGATGAGGTACGCGCACGAGGTCGGCAAGGTGCGGGCGGCGGAGCGGGCGCTCATGGCGCGGCTCCCCGACGGCGCGCTGATGCAGCGCGCCGCCGCCGGGCTGGCGGCCGTCTGCGCCCGCGTCCTGCCCGCCGTCTACGGGTCCCGCGTCGTCCTGCTGGTCGGCGGTGGCGACAACGGCGGCGACGCCCTCTACGCGGGCGCCCGGCTGGCCCGCCGGGGCGCCCGGGTGCGCGCCGTCCAGGCCGGCTCCAAGATCCACGAAGCCGGGCTCGCCGCGCTGCGCGCCGCCGGCGGCCGCCTCCTCGACGGCGACCCCGAGCCCGCGATCGCCGGCGCCGACCTCATCGTCGACGGCCTCACCGGCATCGGCGGCACCGGCGCCCTCCGCGACCCGCACGCCCGCCTCGCCGCCCTCGCCTCCGCCGCGCCCGGCCTCGTCGTCGCCTGCGACGTCCCGAGCGGCGTCGACGCCGGCACCGGGTGCGTCGAGGGCGACGCCGTCCACGCCGACATCACCGTCACCTTCGGCACCCACAAGCCCGGCCTGCTCATCGACCCCGGCGCCGCCCACTGCGGCGTCGTCGAACTCGTCGACATCGGCCTCGGCGACGACCTGCCCGACCCCGACGTCGTCGCCGCCCGCCCCGCCGACGTCCGCCCGCCCGAGCCCGGCCCCGAGTCCGACAAGTACCGGCGCGGCGTCGTCGGCATCCTCGCCGGCGGCGACGAGTACACCGGCGCCGCCGTCCTCAGCACCGGCGGCGCCGTGCACGGCGGCGCCGGGATGGTCCGCTTCGCCTCCGTCGCGCACCCCGTCGAGCTCGTCCGGCAGCGCTGGCCCGAGGTCGTCACCACCGTGATCGACCCCGGCCCGCACGAGCCGAAGGTCCTCGAACGCGTCGGGCGCGTCCAGGCGTGGGTCGCCGGCCCCGGCCTCGGCACCGGCGACGCCGCCGAGTCGCTGCTGGCGGCCGTCCTGGCCACCGACCTGCCCGTCCTCGTCGACGCCGACGGCCTCACCGTCCTCGCCCGCCGCCGCGACCTGCTGCTGCGGCCCGCGCCGACCGTCCTCACCCCGCACGCGGGCGAGCTGTCCCGCCTCCTCGGCGTCCCCCGCGAGGACATCGAGGCGCGCCGGCTGGAGCACGCCCGCCGCGCCGCCGCCGAGCTGTCCGCGACGGTCCTGCTCAAGGGCTCCACGACGCTCGTCGCCGAGCAGGACCGCCCCGTCCGCGTGAACCCGACCGGCACCCCGCGGCTGGCCACCGCAGGCACCGGCGACGTCCTGTCCGGCCTGATCGGCGCCCTGCTCGCGGGCGGCATGCCGGCCCTCGACGCGGCCGCCTCCGGCGCCTACCTGCACGGCCTCGCCGCCCGCCTCGCGTCCGCGCCCCACCCGTCCGCCGCCGAGGCCCCGATCAGCGCTTACGACGTCATCACCGCCCTCCCCGACGCCTTCCGCAGTATTTGATGCAACCCCGGCCAGCGCGCTCGCCTGGCGGCTGTGTTCTCGCAATCCCGGCCCAGCGGCCTCGCCTGGCGGCTCGCCCGCTGACCGGTCTTGGGCGAGGGCGACCTCGCTTCGCGAGCTTCCCGATGGGCGCTCGCCTTCGGCGTCGCCCCCATCGGTCAGGTAACGCGCTCGCGTGCGGGGCGGTGGTTTGATCAAGGGAGAGCTCGGGCGTGGGCTGAACCGGGTGCGGGGAAAGTGCGTCATATCAGGCAAAGGGCGCACGGGGGTGGGCCCTGCGGGGGACGGGGCCTGTCCGCGATGCTTCGGGCACGGCCTGGGGAACGGCACACTGGGTAACCATGAGGGTTCCTGCGGAGGCGCGCGTCGATCTGGACGCCATTGCCGGGAACGTCGGGCTGCTGCGCGAGCGGGCGGGCGGCGCCGAGGTGATGGCGATGGTGAAGGCCGAGGCGTACGGGCACGGCCTGGTGGAGGCGGGGCGCGCGGCGCTGGCCGGCGGCGCGACGTGGCTGGGCGTGGCGAAACTGGCGGAGGCGCTGGCGCTGCGGGACGCGGGCGTGGACGTCCGGACGCTGGTGTGCCTGGGCGTGCCCGGCGAGCCGTACGAGCAGGCCGTGGCGCGCGACGTCGACATCACCGTGGGCGCGATGTGGCTGGTGGACGAGCTGGTCCGGGCGGCGGAGCTGGCGGGGCGCCCGGCGCGGGTGCACCTGAAGGCCGACACCGGCATGGCGCGGGGCGGGGCGCGCGGGCAGGACTGGCACGACCTGGTGGACGCGGCGCTGAAGGCGGAGGCGGCCGGGCACCTGCGGGTGGTCGGGGCGATGTCGCACTTCGCCTGCGCGGACGAGCCGGGCCACCCGTCGATCGGCACGCAGATCGGGGCGTTCACCGAGATGGTGGAGCACGCCGAGAAGGCGGGCGCGCGGTTCGAGGTCCGGCACCTGGCGAACTCGGCGGCGGCGCTGACGCTGCCGGAGGCGCGGTTCGACCTCGTACGGCCGGGTATCGCGACGTACGGGCTGACGCCGGTGCCGTCCCTCGGTACCTTCGGACTGCGGCCCGCGATGACGCTGGTCGCGGACGCGGCGCTGGTCAAGCGGGTGCCGGCGGGCAGCGGCGTGTCCTACGGGCACACCTACTTCACGTCGCGGGAGACGAACCTGGCGGTGGTGCCCGCCGGGTACGGGGACGGCATTCCGCGGCACGGCTCGAACGTGCTGGAGGTCCTCGCGGCCGGGCGCCGCCGGACGATCGCCGGGCGGGTCTGCATGGACCAGTTCGTCATCGACCTCGGTGACGACGAACTGGCGCCGGGGGAGGAGATCGTGCTGTTCGGGCCGGGGGACCGGGGCGAGCCGACCGCGCAGGAGTGGGCGGAGGCGCTCGGCACCATCTCGTATGAGATCGTCACCCGCATCGGGGCCCGGGTGCCGAGGGCCTACCGGGGGCGGCAGGGGGCGTGAGCATGGACGTCAGGAACAAGCGGCGGATCGGCGTCGCCGGGGTCGTGGCGGGCGTCGGCGCGGCCGGGATCGGCGCGGCGGTGGGCCTGCGGCACCTCGCGGTGGGCCGGGTGCGGCTGCGTCCCGACCCGGACGCGGACGAGCCGTTCGGCGAGCTGCGCGGCCGGGAGCTGACCGTCCGCGCCTCCGACGGCCTGGAACTGCACGCCGAGGTGGACGGCCCGGACGACGCCGGGCTCACGGTCGTGTTCTGCCACGGCTACTGCCTGAACGGCGACTCGTGGCACTACCAGCGCCGCGACCTGCGGGGACGACTGCGGACGGTGTTCTGGGACCAGCGCAGCCACGGCCGGTCGGGGCGCAGCGACCCGACCCATGCGACGATCGAGCAGACCGGCGAGGACCTGTACGCGGTGCTGCGGGCGGCGGTCCCGGAGGGGCCGGTGATCCTCGTCGGGCACTCGATGGGCGGAATGTCGATCATGGCGCTGGCGGACGCGCACCCCGAGCTGTTCGGGACGCGGGTCGTCGGCGTCGCGCTGGTGAACACCTCCTGCGGGGACCTCGCGGAGATGACGCTGGGGCTGCCACTGGTGCTGGCGAAGGTCGTCCGCCCGCTGGCGCCGCGGACGCTGCGGGGCCTCGGGCGGCGCGCCGAGCTGGTGGACCGGGCCCGCGGGCTGGGCGCCGACCTGGCGTTCGTCGTCACCCGGAAGATGGCGTTCGCCGACAAGCACGTCAGCCCGACGGTGGTGGACTTCCTGGAGCAGATGATCAGGGCGACGCCGATCGACGTGATCGCGGAGTTCTATCCGGCGCTGATGGTGCACGACAAGGTCGCGGCGCTGGAGCCGCTGGGCCGGGTGCCCGTGCTGGTGCTGGCGGGCGGCCGGGACCGGCTGACCCCGCCGGAGCACGGCCGCCGGATCGCGGCGGCGCTGCCGGACGCGGAGCTGGTAGAGGTGGACGAGGCCGGGCACGTGCTGCCGCTGGAGTACCCGGGCGTGGTCACCGGCGGCCTGCGCCGGCTGGTCGAGCGCGTCCGCCCCGGCTGCGACGAGGACGAGGAGGAGCGCACGGCGTGAAGGGCATGACGGCGTGAACGGCATGACGGTGACCGTCCCGACCGACCGGGACATGCGCGAGCTGGGGGTCCGGCTCGCCGGGCTGCTGCGGGCCGGGGACCTGCTGGTGATGACGGGGCACCTCGGCGCGGGCAAGACGACGCTGACGCAGGGGATCGGCGAGGGCCTGAAGGTCCGCGGGCCGGTGACCTCGCCGACGTTCGTCATCGCGCGGCTGCACCCGTCGCTGGCGGGCGGGCCGCCGCTGGTGCACGTGGACGCCTACCGGCTGGGCGGTTTCGCCGAGCTCGACGATCTCGATCTGGACGCCTCGCTGGCGGAATCGGTGACGATCGTGGAATGGGGAGAAGGGCTCGCGGAGGGCCTCGCCGACGACCGGCTGGAAGTGATCATTTCCCGCGGGGAGGGGCCGGGCGAGATCCGCGAAGTAAGGATCGAAGGGGTCGGTGATCGCTGGCGCGACCTGCCCGCCGACCTGGTCTGAGAAGGATCGGAGATCTTCCCCGAATTCGGTAAGTGGGCCCGGACCACTTTGCTGTGAGATGTCGTACTCTTTGCCGGAACGAACCTCACCTTCGCGACATATCAGAGATTTCCTCACAGCAGGAGTGGGATCCGGTGAGTGGCAGCCATCGCAGCGGCGACGACCGCACGGGGGACGGCGAGTACGCGCCGTACCCGGGACAGGACGGCCGCCGTGCCTCGGGCACGGGCGGCCACCAGGCGAGCACCGGGGGCTTCGAGAGCGGCTCCGGCGGCTACCCGACAGCGCCCCTCTCCAGCGGTGATCCCTCGTCCGGTGGTTACTCCACGGGCGGGTACCCGGCCGTGGAGTCCTCCACCGGCGGCTACTCCACGGGTGGCTACTCGACCGGTGGATACCCCACCCAGGGCGGCGACCGGTCCGGCGACAGCGGCCGCTACTCCACGAGCGGCGGCTACCCCACCGAGAGCGGCGGCTACTCCACGGCAAGTGGCGGCTACTCAACCGAGAGCGGCGGTTATCCCACCGGAGGCGGGGGCTCCGCGTCCGGAAGCGGACGCTACTCGACCGCCAGCGGCGCGTACGTGTCCGAAAGCGGCCGCTACCCGCCGGGCGGCCGCCCCTCCGGCGGCTACCCGGGCGAGAGCGGGAGCTACCCGATCGGCGACTACCGGACGGGCGGCAGCTACGAGACCGGCTCGGGCAGCGGCAACTACCCGGCCGACAGCGGCGGCTACTCGCGGCGTGACCGCTACGAAGCGGACAGCGGCGACTACCGCTCCGCCAGTGGCGACTACCGCTCCGCCAGTGGCGACTACCGCTCCGCCAGTGGCGACTACCGCTCCGCCAGTGGCGGCTACCGCACGGAGGGCGGCGGCTCGCGTTCGGGCAGCGGGGGATACGCGTCCGGAACCGGCGGCTACGCCTCCGAGAGCGGGGGATACGGATCCGGAAGCGGCGGCCACCGCGCGGGAAGCGGCGGCTACCGGTCCGGCAGCGGCAGCCACCGGGTCGCCCGCGAGCGCCGCGGCGGCCGGCGCGGCGCGATCCTGCTGGCCGCGGGCGGCGCCGTGGCGGCCTGCGCGCTCGCCGTGTTCGTCATCCTGCACGGTGTCGGCGGCGGCTCCGAGCACGGGACCGGCCAGGCCGTCGGCAGCGGCGCCGACAGCTCGCCGACCGCCGGCGGCGAGCGCTCCGAGGTGCCCGACTCCTGCTCCGTCGTCGCCGACGACCTGATCAACCGGCTCGCCCCCGGCTCCGAGCGCAACCCGGCCGACAACTACCAGAACAACGAGCAGCAGAACGGCTGCGTCTGGGGCGCCTACGCGGGCGACAACAAGCGCCAGCTCACCGTCGAGCTGCGCGCGATCGCCGGGACCGCCTCGCAGACCCCGACCGCCATCGCGCAGGGCACGATCTCCTCCGAGCGCAGCGCCGACGAGTCCGGCAAGTCGCTGCTCGCCGGCCAGGAGCTGACCGAGAAGAGCGACCTCAAGGGCGTCGGCGACGAGGGCTACCTGGTCTACAGCGTAGACAAGGGGCAGGGCTCCGGCGAGGCGATCACCAACGTGCGGCTGGCGAACGTCCTGGTCACGATCCACTACTCCGGCTCCGACGGCGGCGACCCGCTGTCGTCCAAGGACGCCGGCGACGGCGCCACCGAGGCGGCCAAGACCGTCCTTCAGTCGCTCGCCAAGGGCTGAACCGGCCCCGCCCCACCGGCGGCGCAGGGGGCTCCGGGGCGTCCGGGCCGTTCCGTCGCAGATGGGGACCGTCCAGGGCGGAGTCTGGACTAGGCTTACAACCCGTGCTGGTCTTGGCTTTCGACACCGCGACCGCCGCGATCACGGTGGCGCTTCATGAGTGGATCCCCGGCGAGGGCGCGCGGCGCCGCGGCCACGCCGAGGCCGTCGACCGGCGCCGGCACACCGAGCTGCTCACCCCGGCCATCAAGGCGGTGCTGGCGGAGGCCGGCGCGGCGCCCGACACCCTCAGCGCGATCGCCGTCGGCGTCGGCCCCGGCCCGTACACGGGCCTGCGGGTCGGGCTGGTCACGGCCCGCGCGATGGGCGCGTCCCTGAGCATCCCGGTGCACGGCGTCTGCACCCTCGACGCCATCGCCTGGGCCGCCGCGCGCGACGAGCCGTTCGCCGTCGCCACGGACGCCCGCCGCAAGGAGGTGTACTGGGCGCGGTACGAGTCGTCCCGCGCGCGGGCCACCGAACCCGCCGTCGGCCCCGCGTCCGACGTCTTGGACGGCGCGCCCGAGGGCCTTCCCGTCATCGGCGAGGGTGCCGCCCTGTACCCGGAGGTGCTCGGCGAGTCCGGGCACGAGCCGCTGCTGCCCACCGCGTCCGCCGTCGCGGAGCTCGCCGTCGCGCGGCTCGCCGGCGAGAAGGGCCCCGACCTGCTGCCGCCCGAACCGCTCTACCTGCGCCGTCCCGACGCGCGGGAGCCCGGCCCCCGCAAGAAGGTGACGCCGCGGTGACCGGCATGGCGACCGGCGTCGTGCTCCGCGGGATGACCCCGAAGGACCTGGCGGCCGTCCACCTGCTGGAGCAGGTGCTGTTCCCCGACGACGCGTGGAGCCCGCAGATGCTCGCCGACGAGCTCTCCGGGCAGCCGGACACCCGCCACTACGTCGTCGCCGAGGAGCCCGACGGCGACATCGTCGGCTACGCGGGCCTCGCCGCCGCGGGCGGGCAGGCCGACGTGCAGACGATCGGGGTCCGCGCCGACCGGCGCGGCGCCGGGATCGGCGCGGCGCTGCTCGCCGAGCTGATCGACGAGGCGTCCCGGCGCAACGCCGAGGCGGTGTTCCTGGAGGTCCGCGCCGACAACCCGCCCGCGCGCCGGCTCTACGAGCGGTTCGGGTTCTTCGAGGTCGGCGTCCGCAAGCGCTACTACCAGCCCGCCGACGTGGACGCGGTCGTCATGTGCCGCCGTCTGGAGCGCCGCCCGGTGGGCTTCACCAGGGGGAATTGATGATCCGCGAAGAGCCGCTGGTCCTCGGCATCGAGACCTCGTGCGACGAGACGGGCGTCGGCATCGTCCGCGGGCACACGCTGCTGGCCGACGCGATCGCCTCCAGCGTCGAGCAGCACGCCCGGTTCGGCGGCGTGGTGCCCGAGGTCGCGTCCCGCGCGCACCTGGAGGCGATGGGCCCGACCGTCGAGCGGGCCCTGAACGAGGCGCGCGTGACGTTCGACGACATCGACGCGTTCGCCGTCACCGCCGGCCCCGGCCTGCCCGGCGCCCTGATGGTCGGCGTCGCCGCCGCCAAGGCGTACGCGCTGTCGCTCGGCAAGCCGCTGTACGGCGTCAACCACCTCGCCGCGCACGTCTGCGTCGACCAGCTGGAGCACGGGCCGCTGCCGAAGCCGTGCGTCGCGATGCTGGTGTCCGGCGGGCACTCCTCGCTGCTGCTCGTCCCGGACGTGGCGGGCGACGTCCGCTCGCTCGGCAGCACCGTCGACGACGCGGCGGGCGAGGCGTTCGACAAGGTCGCGCGGGTCCTCGGCCTCGGCTTCCCGGGCGGCCCGGTGATCGACCGGATGGCCCGCGAGGGCGACCCCGCCGCGATCGCGTTCCCGCGCGGCAAGTACAACGACGGCACCTACGACTTCTCGTTCTCCGGCCTGAAGACCGCCGTGGCCCGGTGGGTGGAGGCGAAGGAGCGCGCGGGCGAGGCCGTCCCCGTCCCGGACGTCGCCGCGTCCTTCCAGGAGGCCGTCGTGGACGTCCTCACCCAGAAGGCCCTCAAGGTCTGCAAGGACAACGGCGTGCGCGACCTGCTGATCGGCGGCGGTGTCGCGGCGAACTCCCGGCTGCGCGCCCTCGCCGCCGAGCGCTGCGAGGCCGCGGGCGTCCGGCTGCGCGTCCCGCGCCCGAAGCTGTGCACGGACAACGGCGCGATGGTCGCCGCGCTCGGGTCCGAACTCGTCGCCTCCGGCCTCGCCCCGTCCGACCTGGACCTTCCGGCCGACTCCAGCCTGCCGATCGAGTCCGTCACCCTCTGAGGGCGGCCAGCAGGGCGTCGAGGTAGTCCTCGAAGAGGGGGACCTTGGCCTCGTCGACGATCCGGCCGTCGTCCTCGGGGAGCAGGTCGAGAAGGCAGCGGACGTCCCAGTACGGGTGGTGCGTGTAACCGCCGGAGACCTGGTCGAACGATCCGAGGAAGCGGTCGGCGACGGGCACCCCGTAGCGGAGCGCCAAGGCGCGGCGCATGCGCGCGACGTCGACGGCGACGGGCCCCGACGAGGCGTCCGACCAGTCGACCACGCCGGTCAGCTTGCCGTAGGACCACAGCGTGTTGTCGGGGTGGTAGTCGCGGTGGACGAACCGGGCGGGCGCCTCGGGGGCGGGCCCGGCGGCGATCTCGAACGCGCGCTCCCACAGCTGAGGGCGGAGCGCGTGCTTGGGCGGGAGCCGCTGGTCGAGCCGGTTGTAGGGGACGTACGGCGGCATCGTGGCCGCGCCGTTCAGCGCGTGCACGGGCAGCAGGGCGGCGGCCAGCTGGATGAGGTACTCGGGCAGGTCGTCGGGGGACGGGCGCGGCGGGTGGCCGGTCAGCCGGGTGATCAGCAGGGCGGGGACGTCGCAGTGCGCGCCGGACGGGTCGGCGGCGACGAGCTCGGGGGTCGGGATCTCGCAGCCGGCGAGCAGCGCGAGCGCGGCGATCTCGCGTTCGGGGGAGAACTCGGTGTCGCCGTAGGAGCGGCGGCCGGGGCCCGCGTCCAGGCCGGAGTCGCGCCCGGTCCACCGGCGCAGCACGAGCCGGTGCGCGCTGCCGGACGGCGTCTCGACGACGAGCGCGTGGTTGGCGTGCGCGGTGCCGCCGGGCAGCGGCCGCACCATCCGCACCTCGGCGCCCTCGCCGAGACAGCCCTCGACCCAGCGCAGGATGGCGTGGCCGGGCAGGGCGCCGGTCGGCAGGCACTGGGCCGGTGTGGGAGTCACGAGATCCATGAAAACGGATTCCGAAGGGTATTGGGAGTGATTTTGCGAAGACGGAACGTAACAAAATGCACGTCATCGCGGGGTCTTGGTGGAGGCTCTCCGGTCATCGCGCCGGTTACCCGGACGAACTCAATGGATCCGGTGGGGTATCCGAAGCCCTGGCCGAGGGGGCGGCGACGGGGCGGGACACGGCGCAGGGTGGGGCCGCGCCACGACCCCACCCGACCCGTATCCCGGAGCCCGTACCCCGTCGCTCGTCCTCGCCGTCGCCGTCGCCGTCGCCGTTCCCCGCCCGTCGCTAGTCCTTGCCGTCGCGGCGGGGGCGCAGGAGGGCCTCGGCCAGCGCGAGCATCGTCTCCTCCAGCGTGGACAGCCGCTTCAGCACGTCCTCGTGCACCGCGTTGACCTGCTTCGACACATCGTCGTGGACGCCGTCGACCTTCCTTCCGACCTCGTCCTGCACGTACGAGAACCGCTTGGCGAACTCGGCCTGCACCGCCTCGGCCCGGCGCGTCACCTCGTCCTGCACGCCGTCCACCCGGCGCCCGAACTCCTCCTGCGCGCCGCCGACCTGGCGGGCCATGTCCTCCTGCATCCCGGCGACCTGCTTGGCGACGTTGTCGTTGATGGCGCCGACCTGCCGGCTGACGTCCTCGTGGATGTCCCCGATCCGCTTGCCGAAGTCGTCGTGCACCCCGCTGACCTGCCGCACCACCTCGCTGTGCACGGACTCGACCTGCTTGGTGACATCGGTGTGCACCGACTCCACCCGGCGGGACACGAGGTCGACCTGCGCGGTGAACTCCTCCAGTGCCACATCGACGCGCTTGGCGACCTCCTCGTGGATGCCCTCGATCCGCTTGCGGACGTCGTCGTGCACGTCCTCGAACCGGCGGGAGAACTCGTCCATGCGCCGGGCGACGTCGCTGTAGGCCGTCTCGGCGATCTGCGACATCGTGGCCTTGACCTCGTCGCGGTCCGGCCGGGCGCGCAGCTCCTCGATCAGCGGGTCGACCGCGTCGGCCAGGTGCTTCTCCAGCGCGTCGAACCGGTCGCTGTGGTCCATCGGCGGGCGCCGCGCCAGCTCGCCCAGCACCCGGTGCATCTCGGCGATCTCCAGCGTGGCCGGGAGCCGCGCGATGCGCTCGCCCACGCCGTCGATCCGGCCGTCGATGCTCTCGAACCGGCCGTCCAGACCCTCCAGCTTGCCCGACAGGCCCTCGAGGCGCCCGTCGACCCCGTCCAGCCGCCCGTCCAGCCCGTCGAGGCGGCCGCCGACGCCCTCGACCCGGCCGTTGACCGCCTCAAGCCCCTGCTCCATCCGCTCGGCCATCTCCCCGAGCGACTGGTCGACCCGTGCCGTGACGCCGGTGATCGAGTGCTCCAGCCGCTCGGACCGGTGCCCGAGCTCGGCCAGCGACTTGTCCAGCCGGTTGAAGCGGACGGACGCGGCCTCCATGCTGCCCTGGAGCTTGTCCAGCCGCTTGGTCATCTCCTCCATGCGCTGCGACGCCTGCTGGGTGGCGTCGGTGATGTGCTGCGCGGAGTCGAGGACGGCCTGGATGCGGGTCAGCCCCTCGTCGACGTTCTCGGCGACGACGCCGACGTCGGCCCACAGCGCGGGGAGCTCGGCGACCGGCTTGACCCGCTCGCCGAGGCCGTCGATGTGCTCGGCCAGCCCCTCGGCCCATTCGGGGGGCTTGCCGACCAGCTCGTCGACCTGGCCCCGCACGCTGTCGAGCTGCCCCGTCAGCCCGCTGAGCTCGCGCTCGCGGACCTCGCGGAGCAGCCACTCCATACCCTCCAGCCGCTGGCGGATCTCGTCCAGGACCTGACCCTGTGAGCGCTGTTCATAGACGTGGTCCTGCGCCGCACGGGCGAGCAACTCCCGCATCCGATCCGAGACCGGTTGACCCCCCGTCTGCAGGAAGTTGTGATTCGTTTCCACCCGATGCTCCTTCGTGTGCCGGACGCGTCGAAATGGCGCACGGCAATGAATCGTGAAGTCGCCACTGTAGTGCGTGTGAAGCGCCGCTATAACGGGTAGCAGGGAACGTCGCGGGTTCTGCGGAATGCGCCTGTTATCCCGATGGTGTGAATTGACGTTGACCACCGTCCATAAGGTGATTTCCGCAGTTTGAGGGCTTCGGGGTGATTGCGGCGGTCGGTTCCGTCACCGCGCCAGCGCCCTGACGCCGCCGGAGCGCCTGCGGCGGGGGCTCTGTCCGTACATCTCGTCCAACATCGGCAGTTCCCGAGCCGCCCTCCCGGCGCGGCGCCCCGGCGCGGGGACGTCCGGCCGGGCGCCCGGCCGCCCGGCCCGCGGCCATTTCAGGCCGGCATTCGTGGGAGCCCGGAACCCGATCGCTGAACCTGCCTTGGTGTTTTGCCGTCCCTGGCTCTCGCCGTGCCGTTTCGCCTGCCGCCGCACCCACCTTGCCAGGCGCCCGGAATCCCTGGTGAACGCAATACAGAAAAGCGCCGATGATTTGCACGGGCATGGTGCGTCCCACGGACGTCCTTGGCGTTGCGGTGCCGTGCGGAGATCTTTGGACCGTTTAGCGGGCGCGGCCCGCCCTGGGCGGGTCGGCGTCCGCCGTCCCGGGCCGCGCGACGGGCCGGGCGAGCAGCGCGACCGGGTCCCGGCCGACCCGCGTCACCACCACCGTGGTCTCGGCGGCGCCGTACCCGGCCCGCCGCCCGCCGAAGCCGAGGTCGCGGCGGAGCCGGTCCACGTCGACCGCCGACCCCCGCTTCTTGACCGTCAGCACGCCGGTCCCGAGGCGCCGCAGCTCGGCCTTGAGCCGCTTCACCGAGAACGGCAGCACGCCGTCGATCTCGTACGCGGACGCGAACGGCGTCGGGCGCAGCTCGTCGGACGTGACGTAGGCGATGTGCGGGTCCGCGAGCCCGCCGCCGACCAGGTCCGCGACCTCGGCGACGAGATGCGCCCGGATGACGGCCCCGTCCGGCTCGTAGAGGTAGCGGCCCCAGGGGCGGACGTCCGGATCGCCGAGCCCGGCCGGGACCAGCGTGACCGCCTCCCCGGCGGCGGTGCCGTCGGCCGGCAGGAGCGTGGCGCGGCGTCGCACGTCCCCTGCGAGGCCGCCCAGCCACAGGGCGGCCTCCTTCACGTCCCCGCCGACCGACACCCACTCCGCCTCCGCGCCGTCCGGCACGGCCTCGTGCGGGATGCCGGGCGCGACCTTGACGCACGCCGCCGGCGCCCGTCCGGCGAGGCCGAGGACGGCGTCGAGCGGCGGCTCGTAGGAGCGCGGGTCGAAGACGCGGCCCCGTGCCGTCCGGCGGCCGGGGTCGGCGAACACGGCCGCGTGCCCGTCCGGGTCCTCGTCCAAGGCGTCGCCTAAGCGCACGCGCGCGAGGCCGTCCAAGTCGAACGCCGTCACGTTGGCGCCGGCCACCTCGGCCGTCAGCGGGTCGCGTTCAACGCCGTCGCCCGTCAGACCCACTCGGGAACGCGCCATAAGGTCGGCACCGATGCCGCATCCCAGTTCCAGTACGCGCGCGCCTGCGGGCAGCCCAGAGGCGAAGCGTCGCGCGCGATGCGCTGCCACGCTCGCACGCGTGGACTGCTCCAGGCCGGCCTGGGTGAAGTACATGCGGCCCGCGTCGGAACCGAACTTCGCCTCGGCGCGCCGCCGGAGCCGCACCTGGGTCAGCGCCGCCGCCACGAGGTCCGCCCCGTGCCGCTCGCGCAGCCGCGACGCCGTGCCGAGCAACCCGGCCTCCGAGATGTCCGCTTCGCCCGCCTCTGCCAGAAGTGCCTGGCCGACGGGGGTGAGCAGCTCCCGGAACGACGCGATGTCCATGCCTGGACCGTACCGAGCGCGGCGCCCGGGTGATCCGCGGGTGAACGCGCCGGAACGCCGCGGGCCGTGCCTCCGTGTCCGTGTTGACGGGCCAACGGGCACGGCATAGTCTCACTGACTGGCACTCTCACTGCGAGAGTGCCAACACAGCGACAAGGTCGGTCTGGCACCCGCGACGACAGGCCGGTCCAGGGTCGCCTCTCTGTCACATGTGCCGGCGGCCTGCCATGGCCGCCGAGGACCAATCGAAGGGGAGGTCAGATCGTGACGACCGCCACCAAGGTTGTTCTCAAGCCGCTCGAGGACCGCATCGTCGTCCAGCCGCTTGAGGCCGAGACCACCACCGCCTCCGGCCTGGTGATCCCGGACACCGCCAAGGAGAAGCCGCAGGAGGGCACCGTCCTGGCCGTCGGCCCGGGCCGCGTCGACGACAAGGGCGAGCGCGTCCCGGTCGACGTCAAGGTCGGCGAGGTCGTGCTCTACAGCAAGTACGGCGGCACCGAGGTCAAGTACAACGGCGAGGACTACCTCGTCCTCTCGGCCCGCGACGTGCTCGCGGTCATCGAGAAGTAATCACCGAGACGTGATGCGCCCGCCCCGGCCCGCGCCGCCCACCGGCGGGGCGGCCGGGGCGGATCGCGTGACATAGGAGTTAACCCCATGGCGAAGATCCTGGAGTTCGAGGAGGACGCTCGCCGGGCTCTTGAGCGCGGCGTCAACGCTCTCGCGGACGCCGTCAAGGTGACGATCGGCCCGCGCGGCCGCAACGTCGTCATCGACAAGAAGTTCGGCGCGCCGACCATCACCAACGACGGCGTCACCATCGCCCGCGAGGTGGAGCTGGAGGACCCCTACGAGAACCTCGGGGCCCAGCTCGCCAAGGAAGTGGCGACCAAGACCAACGACATCGCGGGCGACGGCACCACCACGGCGACCGTCCTCGCCCAGGCCCTCGTCCGCGAGGGCATCCGCAACGTGGCCGCCGGCGCCTCGCCGCTCGGCCTCAAGCGCGGTATCGACGCGGCCGCCCAGCACGTGTCCGACCAGCTCCTGAAGTCGGCCCGCGAGGTCGACGAGAAGGGCGAGATCGCGCACGTCGCCACCATCTCCGCCCAGGACGCGCAGATCGGCGAGCTGATCGCCGAGGCGTTCGACAAGGTCGGCAAGGACGGCGTCATCACCGTCGAGGAGGCCCACACCATGGGCCTCGAGTTGGAGTTCACCGAGGGCCTCCAGTTCGACAAGGGCTACCTGTCGCCGCACATGGTCACCGACCCCGAGCGCATGGAGGCCGTCCTGGAGGACGCCTACGTGCTCATCGTGGACGGCAAGATCTCCAACGTGCAGGAGTTCCTGCCGCTGGCGGAGAAGGTCGCCCAGACCAAGAAGCCGCTGCTGGTCGTGGCCGAGGACGTCGAGGGCGAGGCCCTGGCACTGCTCGTCGCCAACAAGATCCGCGGCACCTTCACCTCCGTCGCCGTCAAGGCGCCGGGCTTCGGCGACCGCCGCAAGGCGATGCTGGGCGACATGGCCACCCTCACCGGCGGCCAGGTCGTCAGCGAGGCCATCGGCCTCAAGCTCGACTCGATCGGGCTCGAGGACCTCGGCCGCGCCCGCCGCATCACCGTCACCAAGGACGCCACCACCATCGTCGACGGTGAGGGCTCCGCGGACGAGATCACCGCGCGGGTCAACCAGATCAAGGTCGAGATCGAGAACTCCGACTCCGACTGGGACCGCGAGAAGCTGCAGGAGCGCCTGGCCAAGCTGGCCGGCGGGGTCTGCGTGCTGCGCGTCGGCGCCGCCACCGAGGTGGAGCTGAAGGAGAAGAAGCACCGCCTGGAGGACGCCATCTCGGCGACCCGCGCGGCGATCGAGGAGGGCATCGTGTCCGGCGGCGGCAGCGCGCTGGTGCACGTGGCCAAGGAGGGCTTCGACGCCCTCGGCCTGTCCGGCGACGAGGCCACCGGCGCGGACGCGGTGCGCCGCGCGCTGGTCGAGCCGCTGCGCTGGATCTCCGAGAACGCCGGCCAGGAGGGCTACGTCGTCGTCTCCAAGGTGCAGGAGCTGCAGCCGGGCCACGGCTACAACGCCGCCACCGGCGAGTACGGCGACCTGATCGCCCAGGGCGTCATCGACCCGGTCAAGGTGACCCGTTCGGCCGTCACCAACGCCGCGTCGATCGCGGGCATGCTGCTCACCACCGAGGCGCTCGTCGTGGACAAGCCCGAGGAGGAGGAGCCGGCGGCCGGCGGCCACGGGCACGGCCACGGTCACTGATCGTCCGTTCTCGGCGGGCGTGCGGCTCGCCCGCCGCGGAGATCACCGAGGCCCCCGCCCGTCACCGGGCGGGGGCCTTCGCCGTCCCCGCCCCTCCCACCGCCGTTCCGCCCCGGCCGCCGCCGTTCCGGCCTTCCCCCGCCGTTCCGGCCCTCCCGCCGCCTTTCTGTCCGCGTGGGGAGGAACACATCTCTCTCCGCATGGGGGAGGGTCACGCCGCCACTCTGGGCACTTGAGTGACAGCAATGCGTGGTATTTCCGGGCTCGTCCCCGCACTGTGACCATTCCGTTGCCGACGACAGTGGCGACACGCCCGGCGGTGCTGGGCATCATGCTTGACGTGACCGAGGGAAGCTACGCCGGGACCATGACCGCGCGCGCTGTCGAACCCTCGGGGGGACCGGCCCCTCCGCCGCGCCACGACACCGGCCGCCGCATGCGCGTGCTCCGCGCGGCGAACGAGGGCGACGGCGACCTCCGGGAACTCGCCAACCTCGCCGTGCAGGGCGATCCGGGCGCCATCGAGGTGCTCATCGGCGAGGTCCGCCCGATGATCGTGCGGTACTGCCGCGCGCGTCTCGGCCGCGTCTCCGGGCAGTACCACATCGCCGACGACGTGGCCCAGGAGGTCTGCATCGCGGTGCTGTCGGCGCTGCCCCGCTACCGCGACATGGGGCGCCCGTTCGCGTCCTTCGTCTTCGGCATCGCCTCGCACAAGATCGCCGACGCGCTGCGCAGCGCGGTCCGCGCGGCCGTGCCCACCGAGGACCTGCCCGACGGCCCGGACGACCGTCCGGGACCCGAGGAGACGGTGGTCCGCTACATCGAGGCGCAGCGCGCCCGCGACCTGCTCACGCGGCTCCCCGACCACCAGCGCGAGCTGGTGCTGCTGCGCGTGGTGGCGGGCCTGTCGGCGGAGGAGACCGGTAATGTGCTGGGCATGTCCGCGGGGGCGGTACGGGTCGCGCAGCACCGGGCCCTGGCCCGGCTCCGCGCGATGGCCAGAGAGGAGTCGATCGCTTGACGGAGCGGAGCCCTGGCGCCCCGGATCCGGTCGGGCCTTCGAACTCCGGCGGGACCCGCGAGCCGGGGAGCCGGCCGCCGGCCCCGGCGGTCACCCTGCTCGCCGATCTCGGCGCGGTGCGCCGTACCGACGCGCTCATCGACGCGCTGGCGGCGCGGCGCGCTGTCGGCTCCACGGGCCGACCCGCGGCTGACCGCGCCGCCGGCGAGAAACGCGCCGCCGGGGAATGCGCCCGCGCCGCCGACGGCGACGAGGGCTCGGCCGACCCCGCCGTCCGGCTGCTGCGCGCGCTGATCGCGGACGTCGACGACCAGGACCCCGGACGCGACGCCTCCGGCCCGTCCGATCCCGGCCCCGGAACGCCGCCGCCGGCCCCCGGGCCGGGCCCGCGCCGCCGCGGCCCCCGCACCATCGTCGCGCTCGGCGTCGCCGGGGCCGTGCTGGCCAGCACCGGCGGCGCCG